>JBFMEF010000173.1 GCA_040753495.1 Candidatus Zixiibacteriota bacterium | reverse complement strand
GTCCTGGTTTTCATCGGTTTCAATGTGACCTTCTTTACGCAGTTTATCCTTGGCACGAAAGGGATGCCGCGCCGCTATTACAATTACCTCGACCAGTATCAACCGCTGCATGCCTTCTCATCAATCGGTTCCTGGATTCTGGGATTGGGGTTTGTCGTCATGCTGGTCTATCTGGTGCACTCGATTTATCGCGGCAAGCCCGCCGGAAGTAATCCCTGGGGCGCTCTGACTCTGGAATGGACCAACAGTTCGCCGCCGCCTCCGGAAAATTTTGAGGAGACTCCGGTGTTGACTCACGGTCCCTATGATTACGACAAAATCCTGGTGGAAGAGGGGAGCCCGGCAAAAGCATGACCCACGGCAAAGAACATCCGGCTTATCTGGCGCATCATTTCAGCGAAGTCGAACAGCAGCAGGAATCAGCCAAACTGGGAATGTGGATATTCCTTTTGACTGAAGTGCTTCTCTTTGGCGGACTTTTCTGTTTTTATGCCATCTATCGCGCCTGGAATCCTGACATGTTTTATAACGCCCATAAGTTTCTGAATGTCGAGCTGGGAGCGCTTAATACGGTGGTGCTTATTTCAAGCTCCGTGACCATGGCGCTGGCAATAAGAAGCATGCAGCTAAACGACCGAAAGAAAACTATCTGGTTTCTTATTATAACTCTGGCTTGCGCCGCGGTCTTCCTGGTAGTCAAATATTTCGAATACAGCCACAAGTTTCATCTGGGTCAGCTGCCCGGAAAATATTACACTTTTACCGGCGTTCAAGGGAGTAATCCTCATATCTTTTTCAGCGTCTATTTCACCATGACCGGCCTACATGGAATCCACGTGCTTGCCGGGATGGTCGCCATCAGCTGGGTGCTTTATCGCACCTTGAAGAACAATTTCTCGGCTCAGTATTATACCCCGATTGAAATGACCGGCCTTTACTGGCATCTGGTTGACCTGATCTGGATATTTTTATTCCCGCTTCTGTATCTGATTGGATAATGCAATGAGTGAGCATAGCAAAACCCACAGTCATATTTTGCCGCTGAAAATCTATCTTTCGGTGGGAGTGGCGCTATTGGCTCTGACAGCCATTACGGTAGGCGTCTCCTTTATACCGCTGGGCGGATTCAATGTCGTTGTCGCCCTGCTGATTGCCTCTATCAAAGCCCTGCTGGTGGCGCTCTTCTTTATGCATTTGCTGTACGATAAGAAAATCTTTATGATTATTTTCGCCGTGGCAATTCTCTTTCTGGCGCTCTTCATAACCTTTACCATGTTCGATACTATGCGGCGTGGCGATATTGACGTCATGCAGGAAGCGCCGATTGAAAAGAATGCGATTATCTATAAGGAAAAAGGGAGCGACAGCGCGGCGGCGCCGTCAATGACAATGCCGGACTCGTCCGGGACATCGGCGCCGGAGGGTCATTAGGAATATAGAATTCAGTAAATGTGAGGCAGATACTGGACCATGAGTCGCAAACGGTCTGAAATCGGGGGGAACCAGTTTTATGAATAAGTTTCTGAAATTCGCCTTTATCTCCACTCTGGCTACTTACTTTGTGATATTCCTTGGCGGCCTGGTGCGCGTCTCTGGAGCCGGCTTGGGATGTCCCGATTGGCCCAGGTGTTTTGGCCGCTGGTTTCCGCCGACCAGCGTCAATCAACTCCCGCCCGATATCGACCCCAGCCTTTTTAATTTCACTCTCGCCTGGATTGAATATGTCAACCGTCTCGGCGGTGTCGCGCTGGGGATTCTGATTTTTATTCTGGCGATTCTGGCGTTGACTAAAGTCCGTCAATATCCCCGACTCCTCTACCCGACTCTGGCGTCCCTGCTTCTGGTCGCCTTTCAGGGATGGCAGGGAGGGCAGGTGGTGGCATCAGAATTAGAGCCGCTTTTTGTCTCGGTTCATATGGGGATTGCCTTTATCATTGTCAGTCTTCTAATCTATGTCACCCAGCAGGCATATTATATTGTCAAGCCGGATGAAGAGAAGAATGCCGTCTATCCCGGCAAGACCGACCGCTGGATACTGCTGCTCTGGATACTGACCTTTATTCAGATTGTGATGGGCACTGAAATTCGCTCTTCTGTGGAGATACTTCAGAAAGAGTTTCCCCTGCTGTCGGAATCGGAGTATCTTGGAAGAGTCGGAATAGTGAGTCATCTACATACATTTCTGGGCATAGTGATTGCGATTGGCGCCTGGCAGACCGCCGGAAAGATTTTGCGCACCGCCAAGAATCCCTCTCCCCTGGTAAGACAGTCCAGCTGGGGCTTGATGGCACTGGTCGCGCTGCAGGTGCTGGTGGGGGCGCTTCTTATGATTATCGGGCTTCCCGAAGTGATGCAGGTCTTTCATCTCTGGCTGGCCAGTTTGCTGGTCGGCACTTTGCTAATTCTGTTCTCGGCTCTGAAGCAGTACGGGAGGAAAATATGACTCAATCGAATAAAACTCTGCGCAACCTGATTCTGTCTGTGGCTGCTTTCTTTGTCTTGGCGGCGGTGGCGATGTTTGTTATTGACCAGGCGCGCAAATCGCGCGAACAGATTCCGGTGCTGGGACAGCTTCCGGAGTTCCAATTCACCGAGCAAAGCGGCGCGCCCTTTGGCTTGCAGGATATGAAGGGAAAACTAAACGTCGTTGATTTTATCTTCACCCATTGCAAAGGTCCCTGTCCTATCATGGCAAGCAAGATGTCTTCTCTGTACAAGGCGTTTGAGGGGAGCAATAAGGTGCAATTGATATCGATATCGGTTGACCCGGAGCGCGACAGCCTGCCGGTCTTGCGCGAATATGCCGAGCGACAGGGAGTGACCGACAACCGCTGGGTCTTTCTTCGGGCGCCGATTGAACAGGTGGTTGACCTTTCCGAGAATGGTTTTATGCTTGCCGCTGAGGACCTTCCCGGCAATCATACCACCAAATTTGTTCTGGTCGATGAGCGGGGGCAGATTCGCGGTTATTTTGACGGCTTAAGCGACGCCAGTATCAATATTCTGAAAGGGCAGATCAGTCAACTGGCGCGGGAACTTCCGTGAGCACAAGCGACCTGCCTCACCTGAATGCGCTTCTGAATGCTGTCAGCGCCATACTGCTCATTTCCGGATATATTAGCATTAAGAAAAACTACCCCGAGCGACACAAAAGATTTATGGTGGCGGCGCTGGTCGCCTCGCTGCTTTTTCTGATTTCCTATCTCATCTATCACAATGCGGTCGGCTCGGTGCCGTATCCGTATCACGACTGGACCCGTCCGCTCTACTTTGCCATTCTGATACCTCATATCATTCTGGCGGCGCTAATGGTCCCTTTTATAATTGCCGCCGTCTATTACGCCTTCCGTGAAAAATTCGACCGCCATCGGCGGCTGGTAAAATGGGTCTGGCCGGTCTGGATGTTTGTCTCTCTGTCCGGAATTGCCGTATATCTAATGTTATATCAATTATAATGAAAGCTTGCCATGCCCTGCTCTGATTACACGGAACTTCTCAAGGTTGTCCTCGATAATGACGACCGCCTGGTTCGCTTCGGCCTCAAGAAGCAGAGTTGCGGTCAGACTATCGGCGGCGCCCTGCTGCTTCCTTATGTGCAAAACATTCCGGCGAGCCGTCTGTTGGAAAGCCGCATACGTGAGTTAGTTCCGGACTTTGACGGCCGCGACATCCAGGAGCAGTTTCTTCTTCTCAAGCAGTTTTACTCTATCCGCTCTGCCCTCTCGGTCTTCCGCGGCGACAACTCCGGCGGCAGGGATGAAGCCTTTGTGCTGGAAAAAGTCGAATATGATGCCGACAGCGCCTCGATTTTCGGCATCGTTCGCGTTGAGATGGTGGCTAAAGATATGGAAGCCTGCGAAGGTTGCGGCTGCTCCATAAAGCCCTGAACAAAGATATTTTTTTGCCCCGGGGCACTGCCTTTTTTTCTCTTTCCGCTGTTTGATTCTTGCACAGCCCGACTTTCCTGCCGATTACCCGATTTATCCACTGTTACGGCATCATCTTTGCGCATTACCTGACTGGAATTCAGTTAACCTGTTAGGTATATTGAGAAAAGAACTTAAGCTAACAAGGAAAGCGAGTGCTTTGGAAAGGATAAAAGATATGAGAAAACTGTCAACGGTTTTCACAGTTATGATACTGATTTGCATCTTCAGTATCGGCAAGGCGGCGACCCCGCCGGAGTTTACCGGAATGGTTTCCGTGGAGAGTAAAACGGTCAAGCCGGGCGACTCATTTACATTAAGAGTCTGGTTGACCAATAATAACTACCCGACGACCGCTTTGAGAATCCCTCTCCGCTTTTCCAGCAGTTACCTTACCTGCAACTATGTCGATTTTGGCGGTTCCCTCAAACAGAGCAATATGGAGGGGTACTATATCATAAACGGAACATCTCTGGAGTTTTCCTACATACCGGATGTCGTCTATCCGCTTCCCTTCTTTGCCAATGACTCCGGGCTGCTTGCCACACTTTATCTGACTGCCTCGGCCTCTGCCCCCGATATCTCGGTTATTGTCGATTCCGTCAATCGCGATTCTACCTTCGAAGTCGGCGGGCAGATTTACCATATCTGGAGACGAGTCGAATTCTCTGACACCGATGGCACCACCCTTCTACCCGACTTTACAGCCGGCACAGTCGAAATCCGCCATTCCACCGATATCGCTCTGGAGGAAGGGATGTTGCCGACCAGTCTTGCGCTGGCGCAGAACTACCCCAATCCTTTCAATCCGGTAACCTCGATTTCATTTTCCCTGCCGACTCGCTCGCATGTTCGGATTGAGGTCTTCAATCTCCTGGGTCAGAAAGTAACGATGCTTGCAGATGGTGAGTTTCCCTCCGGAGAGCATAAAGTGGAATGGAATGCTGATAAGGCGCCGAGCGGAATCTACTTTTACCGGATGACTGCCGACGGGAAATCGCTGACCCGCAAGATGCTTCTTATGAAATAAATTTCCCCACCTATCTGCCGATTATATATGAGGATAGCCCATTTAGGGGCCATCCTCATATATTTTATGATACAAGACGCTGTTAAGACCGAATCCCCGCCGGAACTCAAAGACTATGAAATTCTGGAGAAAATCGGACAGGGGGGAATAGCCGAGATTTTCAAAGCGCGCCAGAAATCGCTCAGTCGCTTGGTAGCCATTAAAGTCCTTTTCCCCCACTATATCGCCGACCCCGACATCGTCCGCCGCTTCGAACGGGAGTCGGTTACTATCGCCGCTTTAAATCACCCCAACATCGTCCATATAATCGACAAAGGGCTGGCGGAGGGACGATATTACTTCGTGATGGAGTATGTTGACGGCCGCTCATTCAAAGAAATTATCCATTCCAGCGAGTTCACCCTCAGGGACAAACTGGAGATTATCATCATGATTCTCAAAGGGCTCGATTATGCCCATAAGAATGGCGTGATTCACCGCGATATTAAACCAGCCAATATCCTTATTGACCGCAACGGCAACGCCCTTCTGGCTGATTTTGGTATTGCCCTGATTTCCAATAAAGAAGAGCATGAAAATACGAACTCCGACATTGTTATGGGAACCCTGGCATATATGTCGCCGGAGCAGCGGGAATCGTCCGCCAATGTCGACCTGACCACCGATATCTTTTCCATCGGGATCATCATTTATGAAATTCTGACCGGTCATAGACCGATGGGGCGATTCCGGATGCCGTCCGAGGTCGATTCCAAGATATCCAAGCGCTATGATGATATTATCTCCCGCTGCCTTGCCGAGGACCCGCGCGACCGGTTTCAAACGGCGGTGGAATTGAAAGATGAACTTCTGAATCTGATATCAGGCCGCGCCCGCAGCGCCGCCTTCCCCAAGGCGGAATTTGCCGGTCTTGATTCCTTCATTGGTAAATGTCAATTTCTCGACACCATCCGCGAAACCAAATATGCCTCGACCTTGCTGGTGGAGAACCGCGAAAGCCAGGAATTGGTGGTTATCAAGAAGAATGAGAAGTCCAATGCCGGTCTCAAAGAGGCGAAACTTTTAAGCCATCTCAAACACAAGAATGTAATAAACATTTATGGGGCCGGCGGTGACAACCGGAAACTGGTGGTGGTTATGGAGTACGCTCCGGGCGGCTCCCTGGCGGATCGGATGATTAAGCCGTATCCGTACGAAAAAGCGATGGCCATCGCCGCCGAGGTTGCCGAAGGGCTTGATTTCGCCCACAAGAACAACATTATTCATGGCGACCTGCGACCGTCCAATATACTTTTCACCCGCGATGAAAAAATCAAACTGACCGATTTCGGGATGCCGCCACATTACAATATGATGGAGAAAAACTGGTATGCTCCGCCCGAGCGCCGGTTGAGCAAACAGGCCGACATCTATGCTCTCGGCGTCATCCTGCATCAACTGATGTTCGGCAAGAATCCGATTCATGACCGGGCCGGACGGCTCTTCCTGGGAGCGCTTCAGAAAAGCATTCCGACCAAAGTCTATGATATCCTCTCGAAAATGCTGGCTATCCGAACCACCCTGCGCTATCGCGGAGTAGAGGAATTCTTATATGATTGGGAAGAATTTCGCCACAGCCTCACTCAGATGGAAAAGCCGCTCGCTAAAGAAGATTCTAACAAGAGCATCACGGGCCGTTGGCGCCTGCCGAAATTCACCTACTCTATCGCCGGCGCCATGATCATACTCGGCGCGCTTCTCTATATCTTCCTCAAATAATCAGACGTTTAATTTCCCCAGCCGGGGAAAATCTGAAGTAATCCTGAAGTAATAAACTCAATTGAGATAGCGGTCAGAATCAATCCCATCACTCGACTGACAATATTTATGCCGGTCTGCCCGAAAACGCGGCTGAGCCGGATTGAGAACAGAAGTGTGAGATAAATCAGCAATGCGGCGAAGATACTGCTTCCGATGAGAATTCCGCGGTGTCCCCAGCCGGGGGCATCCTGAGCGTAGATAATCATCATACTTATCGCGCCCGGTCCCGCCAAAAGGGGGAGCGCCAATGGCACCACGGCAATGCTTTCTTTGTTTTCCGCCTCCCGGTCCTCTTCCGGCGTATGTTTACTGGAACTCTGGCGGGCATGCATCATGGCGATGCCGAGAAAGAGCAGAAGAATTCCGCCCGCGACCCGGAACGACGCCATACTGATGCCGAAAAAGTGCAGAATACGGTCGCCGAGCAGACAGGAGACTATCAGAATAATAGCCATCGCCAGTGATGCCACCCAGGCGATACGTCGTCGGTCGCTGTCGCTGTGATTTGAGGTCAACCCCAGGAAGAGCGGGATGGCGCCGAGAGGGTCAACTATGACCATCACCGCGATGAAGATTTTTACATACTCATTCCATTGAAGCACAGAGAAAATATCGCAGTTTTATATTGCTGGTCAAGGAGGAATATGCAATTGATATAGGTTGTAACGGCTAAATTGAGCAAATTTATATCGCTGCTCAGTGTATTGTATCCAACTCGGCACTGCAATCTAGCGTATTTCAGTAAATGCAAATAGTTCGCACAGTACTGAGTATCTTGGTGTTTGCTGGGATCTGCATCACATTTCCAGAGATTTCGGACGCGCAAGAAATGAATATCACTCTTCTCGGCACGGGGTGCCCGCCACCGGTGATGAATCGATTTGGTCCCTGTATACTCATTGAGGCAGGTGGACACATGCTCCTTTTTGATGCCGGTCGAGGTGCAATGCAGAGGCTACATCAAGTCGGTGTTCACTGGAAAGAAATCTCGGGTGTATTTCTAACTCACTTTCACTCTGATCATGTGGTAGGCTTTCCGGATCTGTGGCTGACCGGTTGGTTATTCTATCCCGGACGGGATAGAGCAGTTCAAGTTTGGGGCCCGGTCGGTACCAAAAATATGATGGACCATCTAAGCCAGGCATTTGCAGAGGACTTGCGAATCCGTGTGAAAGACGACAAACTAAACCCAGAAGGAGCGGTGATAGTATCGGAAGAGGTTATAGATGGAATGGTAATTGAGTTGAATGGGGTTGAAGTAACTGCCTTTGAGGTCGATCACGGTAGCGTTAGACCGGCCTTTGGTTATCGCATCGACTACGAAGGACACTCGGTTGTGCTTTCCGGAGACACCAGACCTTGCGAGAATTTAATTAAATATGCTGCCGGGGTGGACATCTTGATTCATGAGGTTGCTTCGGTTAGCTCTCTTGAACGAGCCGGATACTCTCAGGAACGAATTGGGACTATTCTTGGCCATCACACCTCGCCTGAGCAGGCCGGAGAGATATTTGAACGAACCCGACCTAAGCTGGCAATATATTCACACATCGTGCGGCCCGACGCTTCCGAGGCTGAGATATTTAAGGCTACTCGTAAGCGATATACGGGACCAGTCGAAGTGGGTGAAGACTTGATGAAGATTTCAATTGGAGACACAATAGTTCTGAGCAGGCCAGGGACAACAGAAGCCGATGAATTCCCGAGCAGGTGACCCAGTTGAATAGATCAAATTCCCTTATTGGTGCTGATATTTTACCGCGCCGTCAGTCCGCAATGGCGGGTCCCCTGATGGAATCAGACCTGCCAATCTGTCTACATCATCCGGCTCTGGCCGAAGCCGAGGACTTTGTGACAGTTGGGGCAAAAATAAACCGAATCTCTGGTGTTGATAAAACCCCATCCCTTGGAACGAATATAAAACTCCGTCAGTTGAATCTCGCAGTACGGGCAGACCGGCGCAATATCTTCCTTCTCGGTTATCTTCAACTCCCATTTCTTGCCAAAAGAAGATTTGATGTTAGGAACTTTGTTCTTAATTGTTGCCGCTTTGCCGGTCTCCACGGCCGTCTCCGGAATAACCACCAGCGCCCCGCAGAAAGGACAAGCCATCGTTTCTCCCCGACTGAGAAAGCCGCTTACAATTTCACTCTTGCACTTATGGCATTTGAAAGATAACGACATAGTCCACTCCTGTAGAATTGGCTAACTTGATTTTCAGATCTAGTGTGACAGGTTTATCAAGGCTCACGGGCGATGTTCGGTCTTCTTCTGCTTACAGAAAACGATTTATTCCTTCTTAAAGAAAGACTCGTCCTCGCCGGGATATCTTCCCGAGCGGACATCGCTGATAAAATCTGCTGCCGCCTTTTCGATAAGCGGCGGCAGGTCGGCATATTTGCGGACAAATTTCGGGGTGTAGATATCGTACAGACCGAGAATATCGTTAATCACCAGCACCTGGCCATCGCACTCTTTGCCGGAACCGATACCAATCGTGGGAATATCGACAGCGGCGGTAATCTCGGCGGCGACATCAGCCTGAATCAATTCCAGTACTATAGAAAAAGCACCGGCTTCCTCGAGCGCTTCGGCCGAATCAATCAGATATTGCCGCGATAATTCCTTTCGTCCCTGCACCCGGGCGCCGCCAAAACGATGAATCGACTGAGGGGTCATCCCGATATGCCCCATCACCGGTATTCCGCACTCGACAATCCGCCTGACTGTAGCGGCCATCTCGACTCCCCCTTCCAGTTTCACCGCTTCGGCGAAGGACTCGCGGATTAATCTTCCGGCATTGATGATGGCGGTTTCCAGTGACGGCTGGTACGACATGAACGGCATATCGGCAATAACCAGCGCGAATTCGGTCGCCCGCGCGACGGCGCGAGTGTGCGCCAGCATTATCTCCATCGTCACCGGATGAGTGCTCTTCTCGCCATAAAGCGCCATGCCGACTGAATCGCCGACCAGAAGGGAATCAACCCCGGCGCGGTCAAGCGTCTTTGCCGTGAAAAAATCATAGGCGGTCAGGACCGCCAGTTTCTCGCCTCTCGTCTTCTTCTCCCGAAAGCGGGTGACGGTCATCTTTTTACGTTCCGAGGTACCCATATTATCATCCGATTTTATTGGTCAAAGGTTGCTTCCCGCCGGGACATAATATCTCTTCCCCGACGCCGGTTTCATTATCACCTGCACCAGATTTTCAAAATCGTTGGGATTGCTGACAAAGTCGATATCATCCGTTTTGACCACCAGCAGGGGGGAATCTTCATAATGAAAGAAGAAATAATTGAAAGACTCATTCAATTGCTTGAGATACTCCTCGCTGATTCCTTTCTCAAACGAGATAGCCCGCTTCTTGATTCGCTGCAGCAACACCGGGGTAGAAGTCTGCAGGTAGATTGTCAAGTCCGGCTTGGGAATATTAGCGGTCAGAAGCGGCAGGATTTTTTCGTACAATGTCAACTCTTTGCCGTTGAGATTGACCGTGGCAAAAATAGGGTCGCGGGCAAAGGAGTAGTCGGCGACAATCCGCTCGGCAAAAAGGTCGCGCACCAGAAGTGTCTGCTGCTGCTGGTAACGGGTCAAGAGAAAATAGAGCTGGGCTGAAAAAGCGTGCCGCTTCGGATTCTTGTAGAAATCGACCAAAAAGGGGTTGTTCATGGCGTCATCAAGAAGAAGCTGCGCTTTGAGCTTTTCGGCAAGCATTCGGGCGAGAGTGGTTTTGCCGGCGCCGATGACCCCTTCTATGGCGATATATTGCGGCTCAGGCATGGCGAGTCGGCGTTTCTTTGTACATCAGGATTTTCTTCCTGTCTTTTTCCTTCAGATAGACCGCGAGCGGCTCGCGGCTTACCGGATGAATCAAGGTCGGCTCCAATTGAAGAAGCGGAATCAGAATGAAAGGACGCTCTGTAAGATGACGATGGGGGATAGATAGACGTTCCGTTTCCACAACTTCTTCGCCGAATAAGAGAATATCGATATCAATGGAGCGCGGCAGCATTTCCCCTTTGCCGGTGCGGCCCAGTTTCTTTTCTATAAGCTCCAGGGCGTTGAGCAGCTCCTGTGGACGATACTGATATTCCCCTTTAACCACCATATTCAAAAACTCCGGCGCCGATTTATCCATGGCAGCCGCTTCGCTTATATAGATGGAAGAGGCGGTCACGAAATCAAACCCCTCGATACTCTCGACGGCGGCGACGGCATGATTGAGGTTGGCTTCACGGTCTCCGAGATTGGAACCGAATGATAAATAGACAAAGCTGGACATCTGTGACCTCTTATTCCTGGCTGTCGGCGATAATCTTCGATGTGTCCGACTGCTGGCGGGCGACTTCAATTTCGATATGACTGATGGTTCCCGGAATCGGGGGGACAATCTTGCGCACCCGGACGGTGACCTTAAATACGGGGAACTCCTTCAGGATTTCATTAGCTAGGCTGACCGCCAGCGACTCCACCAGTGAGAACGCTTTCCCTTCGACAATCTCGCGCACCTTCTGATAAACCGCGGCATAGTCCACCGTGTCGGTCAGGGAGTCAGACTGTCCGGGCGATGCCAGGTCGGCTTCGAGTTCACAGTCAACCTCGAATCGCCGACCGGTCTCTTTCTCGGCGGCGGTGACCCCGTGGTATCCGTAAAAGACCATATTGTTGAGTCTGATAACATCCATAGCAATATCCCTTACTCTTTTTGCAGGAAACGTCGGCCCAATTGTTCCTCAGCGCTGCGATACTCCTCGGCAGATGCGGTCAAAGAGAGCCGCAGATAGCCATCGGCGGCATCGCCGAACGCGGTGCCGGGGAGAGTCAGAATACCCCTGCGGCGGAGAAGAGCGGTGGCGAAAGCGGAGGAGGATTTCCGCCCCGGAATTTTAGTCCAGAGGAAGGGAGCCGAATCATGCCCCAGCGGTTTCCAGTCATACTTTTCGACCATCTGCTTGGCCGCCTGGCGCGATTGTTCAATCCGTTTGCGGACGTTTTTCAACTCGGGGGAGGGATATTGTTCGATAGCCTTCAGGGCGGCCCTAATCCATCCCGCCGGCACATACTGTCCGGTCAGCCTTCCCGTCGATTCGAGTGCCGCGATTGTCTCGGGCGGACCGACCGCGAACCCAAACGGTATATGCGGTAGCCCGAACGTCAGCGGCACAGAGAAAATTTCCAGCGATACCCGGTCGCCTCCCGGAAGCGAAAAGATTGGCAGAAATTTCTCTTCGGCTAAAGAGCAGTAGGCGGCATCATTGACCAGCAGGATATTGTCGCGCGAGGCGTAACGAATCAACTCGCCGAGGTCGGATTCATCGAGCACCGCGCCAAGCGGATTGTGGGGAGAATTGAGCATCAAAACCTTGGCGGACTTGCCGACATTGGCGGAAAATTTCTTGAGCGACGGCTTAAAGTTGGTCTTTTCCGAAATCTGATAGCTCAATGGCATTCCACCGGCAAGGATGATTTCGCGGCGGTAAGCGGGAAGTCCCGGCTCGGGACAGAGCACCAGGTCGCCATATTCGATAAAGGCGAGAGCGAAATCAAGCAGGATGCGCCGAATGCCGTGACCGATAAAAATTTGCTTGCGGGGGTTGATTCTAAGAGAATATTCCTCCTGCAACCAGGAAGACAGGGCTTCCTTCAACGTCAGCAACTCTTTGGCGCCGGCGATTTCTGAAGACCCCGGACCATCCGCAGGCCATTTCTCAACAGGCCAGTGAAAGTGCCCCAGGTCTATCAAGGGGAATCGACGCGCCGTCGATTGTAACGTCTGACGGGGAAAGTGCTCTTCCAAATCGAAAGGGAGATGATAAAGGCGGTCGGCTTTATCGAGGATGACCTTTTTAATCATTTGGTTTGTGTCCCAAGAGACTCTCTCAATTTTTCCAGACGGCGCACTTCATCCAGGTCAAGAAAATTGAGTTTGCCGCTCTGCTCGGCAATATAGATAATTTTGGCGTAATGTTCAACCGTTTCCATCCGGTAGAAAGCCTCAAAGAGGTTTCGTCCCAGGGTGAGAACGCCATGATTAGTCAGTATAAAGCCATCATGCTCTTTCAGATACTTCTCCAGAGCGCGCGGAACCGCCGCGGTGCCGGGAGGAGCATATTCGACCAGCGGAATCTGTCCCAGAGTAAGGATAACCTCAGGAAGGATATTGGGAGGCAGAATTTTTTCCACCACGGAGAAAGCGGTGGCGTAAGGCGGATGAGCATGGCAACAGGCATGAACATTCTCGCGACCGTTATAGACCGCCAGATGCATTTTCATTTCAGAGGAAGGTTTGCGGTCGCCACTGAGAGTATTCCCGCCGTAATCCACGATGACAACATCCTCCGGATCCAAAAAACCTTTGGAAATACCTGTAGCCGTGATAAGGATTTCACGGGAGTTGAGGCGTACCGAAAGATTGCCGTCAACCCCGGCGATAAATCCTTTGTCGTAGAGACGTCGCCCAATCTCTATAATCTGCTTAATCTCATTAGTATAAGGCATAAGAGAATCAATAATCTATGCTTAATGCGAGTCAATGTCAATCATATAGCGAACCATCAACTAAGCGCAGAGGACGATTTGGCTGAATCTGTTGCTGTGCAAGGAATTGCGTCTTTTAGCGGGAAATTATGAAAAAGAAACTTACTGCAAATATTTAAGTATAAAGAACAGTAGATAACGTCTTAAGGAGTCAACATATCTGTTGACAAAATTAATTATGGTTCGTATAATTATTGGCTAAATTGTTTGGAGGATTTGAATTGAAAGGGAGGTCTTTTTTCCCTATTGGGGCAGGTGGGCGCTATTTCTCAGTGGGGCTGATTGCTCTCGGCTTCACTGTCTTGGGTTTTATACTGGCTTCAAATCTCGATTTCGCTCAGAAATCGGTCGCCACTATTCCGCAGGCGGAGTACCCGACAGTCAAGAATTCGAGTGGAGAGTCTGTTTCTCCTTTTGTGGCGGTGGTGGAGCAGAAAAGCAATGCGGTGGTCAATATATCCGTGGAGCAGGAGGCGCAGCCGCGATACTATGACGATTTCTTCTGGCGCTTTTTTCAGGTGCCCAATGAGCCCTCCGTCTCTTTTGGTTCCGGGTTTTTCTTCAGACCGGACGGTTATATCCTGACCAATAATCATGTAGTGCGCAACGCCAAGCGGGTGGTGGTCAGAACGGCGACGGGGTACCAATATGATGCCCAGGTGGTCGGAGCCGACCAGGAAACCGACCTGGCAGTGTTGAAGGTAGAACCGGAGGAGAGTATCGTTTATATTCCGTTTGGCAACTCCGACGAGATTAAAGTCGGTGACTGGTCCATTGCCATCGGCAATCCTTTTCCGCAGCAGGGGCTGGACCGAACGGTTACGGTAGGCGTGATTTCCGCCAAAGGTCGCAGTAATTTAAGATTCGGCAGCGAATCGCCGCGATATCAAGATTATATTCAAACCGATGCTTCGATCAATCCCGGCAATTCCGGAGGACCGTTACTTAATCTGAAGGGGGAAGCAATTGGAGTGAACGCCGCTATCTCCAGCCCCTCAGGCGGCTCGGTCGGAATCGGTTTTGCGATACCGATTAATATCGCCCGGGCGATTGTGCCGGACCTGATTGCCAGCGGACGAGTCTCTCGCGGGTGGCTCGGTATCTGGCTTTCGGCAGTGACCCAGGCGCAAGCCAAAAGATATGGAATGGATGCCGTCCGCGGGGTTCATGTTGATTCGGTCTTTCGCGATTCCCCGGCTGACCATGCCGGCATCAGGCGGAACGACATTCTCATAAAATTCAATGACCATGATGTCAATGACCCTGGGCAGCTATCGGTCTTGATTGCCACCGCCCCGCGCAATCAGGATGCCCAGATTACCCTGTTAAGGGGGGGCAAAAGAATGAGCGTGACCGCCCGCATCGTTGACCGAGAGCAGTACCAGCTGGCAAATGCCCCGCAGTTTGCGCCGACCGGAGAGAGATTATCCTGGTTGGGGATGGAACTTTTGGATTTTACGGAACAGATTGCGACTGAAAAAGGTTTTGGGGATTATTTCCCGGGCGTTTATATCGACCGGGTGGCGCGCGGCTCTCAGGCTGACCGGGCCGGTATCCAGCCTGGTTCTATAATTACACAGGTGGACCGGAATGATATCGGCAACCTGCGCGAGTTGCGAGCCATAGCGGAGCGGCTGCGGGGAAGTCGCACCGCCATTCCGATTCTTCTGGTTGACCCCAGAGGGACGATTGAGTATAAGGCCGTAAGGCCATAAAACCGGGTGTGACGCCTCTCCTCTCAAGTGGGAATAGGACAACCCGTATTACCGTATAGGAAAAGGAGTTAAAATTCATCGTGGCTAAACAGTCGTTAAAGTACCGCGACGAAGACAGGTCGCTGGACCTGTATCTCCGAGAAATTGGGGAGACTCCCCTTATCCCGCCGGAAGAAGAAGTGCGGTTGGCAAAGAAAATAAGGCAGGGCGACAAGAATGCCTTGGAATCATTAACCAAAGCCAATCTGCGATTTGTTGTTTCGGTGGCAAAGCAATATCAGAATCAGGGTCTCTCGCTGGCTGACCTTATAAACGAGGGGAATATAGGTCTGATAAAAGCGGCGAAACGGTTTGATGAGACCCGTGGATTCAAATTTATCAGTTACGCTGTCTGGTGGATTCGTCAGGCAATCCTGCAGGCTTTGGCGGAGCAGAGCCGTATTGTGCGACTTCCGTTAAACCGCGTCGGAACGTTGCATAAGATTGGCAAAGTCTCCAGTTCGCTGGAGCAGGACCTGGGGCGGGAGCCCTCGCCGGATGAAATCGCCCGCGAGCTGGACCTCTCCGAGATGGAGGTTTCCGATACCCTCAAGATTTCCAACTCTCATCTTTCGCTGGATGCCCCTTTTTCGGTCAGTGAAGACAATTCGCTGATTGATATACTGGAGGATGAGTTCCAGCCGGCGCCGGATGAGGAACTACTGAGTCAGTCTTTGAAGCTGGAGATTGAAAAGGCTCTGGATACGCTGACGCCCCGTGAGGCGGAAGTAATCAGCCTCTATTTTGGTCTCAATCATGAGAAGGCTCTTACTTTGGAGGAAATCGGAGCGCGTTTTTCGCTCACTCGGGAGCGGGTGCGCCAGATTAAGGAGAAGGCTATCCGCCGTCTTCGACACGCTTCCCGCAGCCGTTCGCTGCGAGCGTATCTGAATTAAAATCTGAAATCGATGAGTGAGCCCCGCCTTGGCGGGGCTTTTTTTGTCTGCCAGTCTCTGTAACCGACTGAATCAGTAACAGAGATTCACAATTTGCCCAAAAAACCAGTTGCCCTCCGGGGGACGTAATGATATCTTAATCACCTTGCCGAAGTGGTGAAATTGGCAGACACGCTGTGTTCAGGGCGCAGTGCCCACAAGGCGTGGGGGTTCAAATCCCCCCTTCGGCACCAAAATCATAACCCGCCGAAATGATTTCGGCGGGTTTTTTGCCTCAATGTTTCCGCATCATGCGCGATTCCTCTTTTGACAAATCAGCGTCGCGACTCAGGTCACCTCAGATGTGTCCGCCTCATTGTCGTCGGTCTCGACTAAGGCATCGTAGAATTCCACCAGGTACCCCTGCGCTGCGGTGTCATCCGGCTCAAGCCACAGAGCCTGCCAAAGCATTCGCAGAGCCTCTTCATACTGCTCGACCATTCCCAGCACGACTCCCAGACTGCGGAAACCCTCATGCCGGTTAGGATGAGCAATCGTAATCCTGCGGAAAACCTGCTGCGCTTCTTCGAGCCTGTTCAGCTGCACCAGAGAATTCCCATATACAAAAGCGTTCCTGAAGTCCCCCGGATTGCAATTGAATCCCTGTCTGGCATATTCAGCCGCAGACTTGTAATCTTCGAGGTCGAATGCGCAGTCTGCCATTACCGCATAGCAGGAGAAACGGGATTCCTGATCCGGAGCCAACTTCAGAGCCTTGGCAGCAAAAACCAGCGCTTCGGAACGGCGGCAGGTGGATAAATAGAGATTAGCCAGGTCGGCATAAAGCGCAAAGTCGGCGTAACCGCGGTTAATACCGAGACAGTAAATCCCGATCGCTGCTTCACAAAGTCCGTCAGCCGCCAGGGCTCCGCCCAGTATCTGATAAACATTGCGGCTATTTATACTGTCAACCCGGCTTTCGAGCATAATTTCTACGGCGGTGTTGAATTCCCCTCTCTCGGCAGCGATAGTTGCCATAACATAGCGCGCGGCAAGCAACTGGGGTCGCTCAGCCGCGGCCCTATGGAGATAGTGCTCGGCTTCAGTCAGATACCCCCGTTCGTAATAAAGCCTGCCTAGAATGGTCAGTGAGTATTCTTCGCCCGTAAGCGGAAGCGGGCACTGGCTGTCGCCTGCCGCCGACAACGCCTGGGGCGCACCCTTCTGCTTTCTTACGGACAGCCGGGTTTGCAGACGCTGCCAGAGATTCATAATGGCTGAGCGCAGCGCCGGAAGCACTCTTATTTCTCTAAAATTATTCATTGTAACTATCCCTGCCCTGTTATGCCGGGGACATTCTATTCGTTCGATATCTCCTCTTCGTAATATGGGACAGGAGGGAGCCCCCCGACCCTCCGGTCGTATTACTCCATAAACGTCAAAGCGCCGGTCTGCTCGAAAAAGTAACGCCTTCTCGGGCAAACCGAATATCTGTTTCTTAATCTTGTGGGATGATTGAAATTGAAGAGGGGAAGATAACTACGAATGGTCGGGCATTCAGCCGCAACCGCCGGACGAAATTCTTATTCCGAATACTTCAACTTCAACCATCAGTTGTTTGATACAAGTCTTGAATAAAAGACTTAATCATACAACCGTCTCCATTGTTGCCGACGGAGTATCCGCCGCAACAGCCTTAGATTGGTTTTTCGATAAGACATCTCTCACTCACTTTCAAATAGAACAACGTCAGGTAAACCTGCGCTGGACAGTTTAAATCTTAAATGGATAAAACGGTGTACGATATTATCGGCAGGATTGAGCGATGTCAAGCAGAAAATAAGCATCTACGAAAGAATTTTGTGCCGTCAAGATGAAGGATATGATGTATCGTCTAAAAGGAGTCGGGTACAGATGATGCAGACGGGTTTAAGCAGAGGTTGCGTAATCTCTACCAGTCGGTAGAGATTATCACAGAATCATTCTATACAAGTTCTTGTAGCGCAAAGGAGTGATATTATGTACCTTATTCCGATACAATTGTAGAATAATGGAGAGAAAAATAGTTGTTCGACCGGATAATGCTTGACAAACAGGACAAATTTTGTTACTTTT
>JBFMEF010000172.1 GCA_040753495.1 Candidatus Zixiibacteriota bacterium | reverse complement strand
CATACGGTTGCGCTATTATCTGTACGCGACCGATTCCCAGAGAGAGATACGGAAAGAGCGATTCGAAAGCGATAAGAATGACTACCGGGCGTTGGTGCACGAGATGGCCAATGATATCTATAGAGCGTTGACCGGCGATGAGGGAGTGTATCGGACAAAGATTGCCTATGTTAAACAGGTGGGGAAAGCCAAAGAGATATTTATGGCTGATTTCGACGGTTATAACGAACGGCAGTTGACTAATAACGGCTCGATTAATCTGTCGCCGGCGTTTTCGCCGGATGGGGAGTTTATCTACTTCACCAGTTATATGGATGATAATCCCAAGATGTATATGCTGACGGTGAAAACGAACGCGGTTAACCTGGTTTCGAGCTATCCCGGGATTAATGCCGCGCCGGCGATTTCTCCAGATGGAAGATATATCGCCTGTGTACTGGCGGATGAAGGAAACTCGGAGATTTACCTGATGGACCGCAAAGGGAAAATTGTAAAGCGCTTGACCTACTCCTGGGCGATTGAGTCATCACCAACCTGGTCGCCGGACGGCAAAGAGATAGCCTTTACCTCCGACCGCACCGGCTCGCCGCAGATTTACCTGATGGATGCCGAAGGGCTGAATGTGCGGCGATTGACGTACGAAGGAAAGTACAATGATTCCCCCTGCTGGTCACCACGCGGCGACCGGATAGTCTACGTTATGAGAGACAAAGTTTTCAAGATCTGCTCCATAGATATTAGCGGCAAAGATTACAGGATTCTGGCAGATTTGGGGGATAATGAGAATCCCCGCTTTTCACCGGATGGGAATCATATTGTTTTTTCATCAGACCGCCTGGGACCGCGAGAAATATTCACAATGGATGTATTCGGACATAACCAGAAGCGGATAACCTTAAAGGGCGGATGCTCCAACCCGGCCTGGTCGCCTATGCGGCGCTAAAGATTGCGCCATCAAGAAGTTATGACATTTTTTGTAAAAACTTGAACCGTTTTTTGTTGACCGGATATTCCAAATTGCTTAAAATTGGTGAAATATCAGTGAAGCATTACAAATTTAATTTAAGGAGGATGTGATGAAGAGGTTAATTCTACTTGGCCTGGTCTTGATGCTTGCTTTTGTAATTTCTGGCTGCCCAAAGAAAACGCCGCCGCCGCCGGAAGCGCCGCCGCCGGTAGAGGAGCCGAAACCGCAGGAGCCGACCAAGCCGGAGCCAAAGCCGGAGCCGGAAGTAAAGAAGGTAACGGAATCAGATTTCAGGATTGTGTACTTTGATTTTGACAAATATAATCTTGTTGATTCGGCCAAGCAGGCTCTTGACCACAATGCAATGATTTTGAAAGATAATCCGAACCTGATGATTCGCATCGAGGGGCATTGTGATGAGCGGGGGACGATTGAGTACAACCTTTCGCTTGGCGAAAAGAGAGCCGCCGCGGCTAAGAAATATCTGACCGACTTGGGCATCGACCCGGGGCGGCTTCAGACCATAAGTTACGGTAAAGAGAGACCGGCGGTTGCAGGAAGCAATGAAGCGGCCTGGGCGAAAAACCGCCGCGACGAATTTAAGATTATCTCACAGTAGCCTCTCAATTCGGGATGAAACAGTTACGATTCATAATCGCCGCCGCCGTAATGACGGCGGCGATGGCAATGGTTTCCGGCTGCGCCATGAAATGGGATGTGGCGCGACTGGAAGCAAAGCTTGATTCCCTGCAGGTGGAGCAGCGACAGATGATGATGACGACCATGCGGCTGGATTCGCTGCTGAACTCGGAATCGGAAGCGTCACTGAAGCTGCGGGCGGAGATTCGCAGTTCGCTTACGGACCTGACCGAGCAGGTGCGAACAATGCAGGCAACCATGAATGACCTGCAGGACCGGGTCCGCCTTATCGGCGGAAGCCAGACCGGACGGGTAACCGTTCCGGTAACGCCTCCGGTCAGCTCCGATACCGGCGGAACGGCGGTATCAACGCCGAGCGTGGATTGCCAGACATTGTATGACGATTCCTTTGTGAACATTCGGCGCGAAAAGTACGAGGATGCGATACGGGGATTCAACGATTTTCTGAAGTACTGCGGGACGCACGAGGCGGCCGCTGATGCCCGTTTCTGGATTGGGGAAGCGTACTATTCGATGGAGAATTACAAAGAAGCGATCAGCCAGTTTGAGATGCTGATAAAGGATTATCCTAAATCGGTGAAGCGGGCGGGGGCGATGTATAAGATGGCCCGCTCTCATGAAGAACTGGGTCAGAAGAATGAAGCGAAGAGAAATTTTGAGAAATTGATAGACGAATATCCCAACACTCTGGAAGCATCGCAGGCGAAACAGAAATTGAAGGACTTAAAATGAAACCCGCCGAAGGCGGGCTGACGTCGCTAAAGGTTAAAATCTCCACCCCGACCGGGCCAATTCCTGCAGGTCGGGGTTTTTATCAACTGGAAGAAGAGTCCCTCTATCTTCCGGTCATTCATGCCGACTCTGACCGCCATTTCTTTTCATATTTGGATTCGGAAACAGTTTCGCTCCAATTAGACCGCGAGGGACGGCTCATATTCATTGAGGTGCCGGTGCCGCGCCGCCGGTGGCATCTGCGTCAGAACCTGGTTCATCCCGAAAAAGCCGAACCGGTCGATATTCGTTTCATCGATTTCAGGACGTCGTTTCCGGCGCCGACGCTTTTTTGCAGCCCCTATCGCAATGAACTTCTAATCCGCTTCCAGCGCGACGTCGCCGAGCAGAATTGCTACCTGGCAGAAAACCTTATAGCCCAGGTGTCGGCAGAAAACAGGCTTGTGGCAATCTGGGCGTTTGATATCCTTGATGACCTGGCGGGACGCGAAATCTCCGCCTGGCGCCGAAAATACCGCGTTCGGCAACAGATATCCCCTCTGCCTGCCGTCCAACCATAATGTGATTCCGATGTGATTATTCTCTCATTCTCTATGCCGTTATAATAAGACGGAGGAAGAATGGGATTATTTCTATATATCGATATTGACGCTTTCTTTGCCTCGGTGGAGCAGTCTCTGAACCGACAACTGCGGGGCAGACCGGTGATGGTAGGGGGGCTGAAGCATGGGCGTGGGGTGGTGGCTTGCCCCAGTTACGAAGCGCGCGCCCGGGGGGTGCAGACCGGCACAACCCTGCATGAAGCGGCGCAGTTGATACCGGAGGGAGTTTTCCTGAAGGGGGATTATCATCAATATCAATATTACTCGGAGCGGTTCTACGATATCCTCTTCTCAGTCACTCCCGATATAGACAAAGTCTCTCAGGATGAGGCTTGCCTCGATATCGCCGGCGCGGTGCGTCGATTCGGGAGCGCCCGCGCCCTGGCTTGGGAATTGCAGCGGAGAATCGGCGAAGAGCTGACGCTTTCGACATCAATCGGAGTCGGTCCCAGCCGAGTGGTGGCCAAGATTGCCTCAGAATACCGTAAACCGATGGGGCTGACAATAGTGACCAATGAGGGGCTGCAAGAGTTTATGGCGGCAATTCCGATAAAGCGACTCCCCGGGGTCGGTTCTGTCACCGGCAGAATTCTCCGGGAGATGGGAATAGAAACAGCCGGGCAGCTGGCGCAGGTGCCGGAAATGTACCTAAAGCGGATTTTTGGCATCAACGGGCTAAAGATTGCGGCTTATTCTCGAGGAGAAGATGGCATACCATTTCGTGATTATAAAGTAGTCCGGACGGTCAGCCGCGAGACCGGGTTCGCCGAAGATATCACCGATAAGAAGATTCTCCTGTCGCACTTTTATTATCTTCTGGAGCGGGCGAGCGCCAGGTTGCGGAAGTTGAACAAGAAGGCGGCGACGGTAAGAATAAAGTTTCGGTATGCCGATTTTGAAACAATCGAAGGCTCCTCTCCCCTGCTACCCCCCTCGCATGATGAGAGCGTTATTTTTCCCCGGGTGGAGATGATGTTCGAGCGGCTATTCTGCCGACGTCTGGGGATTCGATTGGTCGGGGTGACCCTGGCAAATCTGAAGGGGTATATCGATAATGAAACGCTTATCAAAGACCGGTCGGAGCGGAGCCGCAACCTGCTCCGGGGGCTGGATGCCGCTCGCCGGAAAAGCGGGTTCTTCTCCCTTATGACGGGGCGGACTCTGGCGCTGGCAGAGCGGTACCAGCGGGGAGATACCGGATATGTCCTTCGCACTCCCGGCTTGTCGCAGTAGTTTTTCATTGCGGTACGGGACCGCGCCGGTGGAGGCGCTGGTGCAGGGGCTCAAGGAACGGCAGTACGGCGCCGCGCTTCTGCTTGACCGCAATAACCTCTATGGCGCTTATGACTTTTACTATGCGGCGCAGGAGGCAGCGCTCAAACCGTTAATTGGGGCGGAGGTCAGCACCGGGCTGGGAGATCTCTACCTGATTTGCGAGAACTATGAGGGGTTTAAGAATCTGTCGCGGCTGATTTCTTATTATCACCTGCAGGGGGAACCATCGAAGGAAGTTGTCGCCAGGTTCTCCGGCAACCTGCTCTGTCTCAGCCGCTACAGCGGTTATCTGACAACGCTCCGGGAAATATTTGGCGACCGATTCTTTGCGGCGGTGCGCTCAAAGCGAGACAGCAAGGCGGCGCGGGAGGCGAGCGGTCAGAAGATTCGAGTGGCGGCGTTTCCGCTGGTCAGCTTTCTGAACAGGAGCGATTACTCCACCCATCGCCTGCTCCGCGCCATCGACGGCGGCTATCTGCTTGATAATCTCCCTTCGGCCGAAGTCTCGGACGAGGATGAATATCTGCAGACGCCGCAGGAGTACCGGCAATGCTTTCAGGACGTTCCGGAAGCGGTCAGAAATAATATTGAGATTGTCGCGAGGTGCGCTCTGCAGTTCCGGCAGCGACGGAATATACTTCCTGATTTTGTTCTGCCGGAGGACCATTATGCGCGACTTCACCAGGATGCCCTTGAGGGGCTGCGGCGACGGGCGCCATCGCTTCCGGGGCCGTATATTGCGCGTCTGGAGTACGAACTCTCGGTAATCCGGCGAACCGGTTTTGTCGATTATTTTCTGATTGTCGGCGATATTGTGCGCTTCTGCCGTCAGAAAGGGATAGCCGCCGTGGGGCGAGGCTCGGCGGCCGGCTCCCTGGTGTCGTTCAGTCTGGGGATAACCGAAGTTGACCCTATTGCGGAGGGGCTTTATTTTGAGCGGTTTTTGAATGAAGCCCGCAGTGACTGCCCGGATATCGATATCGATATCGACTGGCGGTATCGGGATGACGTGCTTGATTATATCTACAAGAAATATGGCGAGGAGCATGTGGCGATGATGGCGACTTATACTCGTTTTCAGCCACGGCTGGCAATCCGGGAATGCTCCAAGGCGCTGGGGATACCGGCGGAAGAAGTTGACCGATTCATCAAACGGCTGCCTCGCGAATCGCTGGAGGAGTTGTCGCTCCAGTCGGAGGCGCCAACGGCGAGAATCAATCGCTTTAAGGTTGATTGGGAACGTTTCGCTCCGGTCTTGCGAGCGGCGCGGCGTATCGCGGGACTGCCGCGACATCTGGGAATTCATTCCGGCGGAATTGTGATTACGCCGCAGCCTCTCACCGACTATGTCCCGCTGGAAAGGGCGACCAAAGGAATTGTGGTGACGCAGTGCGATATGTATCAGGCCGAGAAGATAGGGCTGGTAAAGATTGATATTCTGGGACAGCGGGGATTGGCGGTCATCGCCGACTGTTTTGCCGCGGTCAGGAAAGAGCAGCCATCATTCAGCATTCCGGACAACGACCAGAGAACATATGATATGCTGCAAGCCGGCAGGACAATCGGGGTTTTCCAGATAGAATCGCCGGGACTGCGGGCGCTTTTGAGAGACCTCCATCCCGAGGAACTGAATGATATCACGCTGGCACTGGCGTTGATACGACCGGGGGCATCGGAATCGGGGATGAAGAAAATTTTCCTGAATCGGTTTCATGGGAAAGAAGAGGCCGAATATGCCGACCCGTCACTGGAGCCGATTCTGAAAGAGACTTTTGGGGTGTTCATTTACCAGGAGCAGGTGATTCTGGCGGCGCAGGCGGTGGCCGGATTCAATCTTCCGTCCTCGGACCTGCTGCGGCGCTCTATCACAAAGAAGCGCAAACAGGGAGAGCAGCGCCAGCTGCGGGAGCGATTTATTTCGGGAGCGATGCGCAACGGCGTGAAAAGAGAGACGGCGGAGAATATCTTTTCGCAACTGGCGCAGTTCGCCTCCTTTGGCTTCTGCAAGGCGCATGCCGCCACCTATGGATACCTGGCGTATCAATCGGCATATTTCAAGGCGCATCATCCTGATATCTTTATGACAGCGGTGCTTCGCAACGGCGGGGGATATTATCCAGCGGCGGTCTATGTAGCGGAAGCGCGCCGGCTGGGGATTCCGGTGGCGCCGCCGACGCTCAATATCTCAACCGAAACTGATTCGCTTCACCAGGGGACGCTGTATCTTGGAGTCAGTCGCGTTAAGGAAGTGGGTGCGACCACTATGAAACGAATAAGCGGGACCAATCATTGCGGGTCGTTTGAGGATTTGGTTGCCGGCACTGAGCTGTCCGAAGATGAGATAGAGAATCTGATAAAGGTCGGCTTTTTCGATACGGTGGAGCCGTCACGGGCAAGACTTCTCTGGCAGTATCGTCTTCGGGGAAAACGGAAGGGGAACCGTCAGGAACTGTTTTTCGCCGAGAACCTGATGGCGCCGCAACTTCGGGAGTTCCCGGTGGTCCCGCTCAGCCGCTACCGACGGCTGCGGTATGAGATGGAGATTCTGGACCTGCCGGCATCGTTTCACCCCCTGGAGTTATTTCCTGAATATCAGAACCCCGACCTGACGGAGCTCGGAAAGAGGGAAAACGGGACAACAGTGGCACTCTCCGGATGGCTGGCGGACCGGAAACGGATTAAGACACGGGACGGAAAAGATATGGTCTTTTTGACCTTTGATGCTCTCGACGACACCTTTGAGATAGTTCTCTTTCCGGCCGTCTATGACAGATTTCGTGAATTGATTCGAAGCTATCGCTTTCTCAGAATCGAGGGGGAGCTGCAAACAGATTCGGGGATACCGGCTATCGTGGGACGCGCCCTTTCCCCCGCACCTACCGGTCTGCCGGAAGCGGAATTTATTTGAGATTGACATTGATTCGAACCGCCCGTTAATTATCGACAATGTCTATTCCGGAAAAAATCAGAGACGAGTACAACAAACTGGTGGAAGAGATAAAATACCACGACCGGCTGTACTATATGTACGACCGGCCGGAGATATCCGATGCGGAGTATGACCGTCTCTTCGACCGCTTGCTCTCTCTGGAAAGAGAGTATCCGGGATTGAGGGCGCCGGACTCGCCCTCGCAAAGAGTCGGAGCCGAGCCGCTCAAAGCCTTTAAGAGCGTGACCCACAGAGTGAGGATGCTATCGCTGCAGAAGGTGACATCAAGAGAGGAGTTCGCCGATTTCGACCGGAGAGTAAAGGAGGGACTGGGAGATAAGGGCGAGGTGGAATATACGGTGGAGCCGAAACTTGATGGACTGGCGGTGGAACTGATATATGAGAGGGGGCTTTTTACGGTAGGCTCGACGCGAGGTGACGGCACACGGGGCGAAGATGTAACGCAGAATCTTCGCACCATCCATTCGATTCCCTTGAGACTGTCGGGAGAGACGGCGAGAAAGTATCCGTTATTGGAAGTGCGCGGTGAAGTGATAATGCGGCGCTCGGCGTTCGACCGTCTGAACAGGAAAATGGAAGAACAAGATGAGGCGGTATTTGCCAATCCCCGTAATGCGGCGGCCGGTTCGCTGCGTCAGTTAGACCCGAAAATCACCGCCGGCAGACCATTGATATTCTATGCCTACGGGATTTCTGATACTGACCTCAAGGAGCTTGATACTCATTACAAAGTCATGAATTTTCTTAGAGATGAAGGTTTTCTGATTAATGAGAATTTGAAACTGGTAAGAGGGATTGACGAGGTAGCGGCGGAATTCGAAAATCTGGCTGAGATAAGACGGTCGCTTGATTATGAGATAGATGGGATGGTGGTGAAGGTTAATCGATTTGAAGAGCAGGTCAGGCTGGGTGAAATTTCGCGGGCGCCGCGCTGGGCGGTGGCATGGAAGTTTGCCGCCGAAGAAGCGGAAACGAGAGTGAAGGATATCATTTTTTCTGTCGGTCGCACGGGAATCATTACGCCGGTGGCGAAACTGGAGCCGGTGCGGGTTTCGGGCGTTACTGTGTCGAACGCCTCGCTTCATAATGAAGATGAGATGAAGGCACTGGATATACGGATTGGCGATACGGTATTGATTCGCCGCGCCGGGGATGTCATCCCGGAAGTGCTGGAAGTTATCAGGGAGAAACGGACCGGGAGAGAGACCGAAATCGCCATGCCGGAAAATTGTCCCTCATGCGGGACGAAGATAGTCCGACCGGAGGGAGAAGCGGCGCACCGGTGTCTCAATTCGGCCTGCCCGGCGCAACTGACGGAAAGGATATTTCATTTTGCGGCGAAGGAGGCAATGGATATAGAAGGACTGGGGGGGAAATTGGCGGCGCAACTGGTTGAAAACCGACTGGTGAAGGACCCGTCGGATATCTATTATCTGACTAAAGACCAGCTCCTGACGCTGGAATTGATGGGGGAGAAGAAAGCGCAGAATCTTTTGACAGCGATTGAGGAATCCAAGAAAAGAGAACTTCCCAGAATCGTACTGGCATTAGGGATTCTGGGGGTGGGGGAGGCGGCGGCGAAAATTCTGGCGGAAAGGTTCGGCGAATTTGACCATTTGATTAAGGCATCGGTTGAGGATTTGGTCTCAATCGACGGGATAGGTCCAAAGATAGCGCAGTCAATTGTCGATTACTTCGCCAATCCCGGCAACAAAGAGATGGTTGCCAAGCTGAAAGGGGCTGGGGTGGTCTTTGCGCCGTACCAAATTTTGCGGAAAGAATCAGTAATTGCCGGGAAGAGTTTTGTCATTACCGGCACACTTTCCAAGCCAAGAGAGCATTTCAAAAAGTTGATAGAGTCATTGGGGGGTAAGGTTACCGGTTCCGTTTCAGCAAAAACAGATTACCTTCTGGTCGGCGAAGATGCCGGCAGCAAACTGGAAAGTGCCCGCAAGTTGGGGGTCAAAACGCTAAATGAGGACGAATTCTCAAGACTAATAGGTCGGTAATTATTCAGAGGGGCCCGGGGGATAATCCATTGTCAACCAAGGGTAATGGTCACGTTTCAAACAGAAAGAGCCACTCACAAAGCCGACAGCGGCTATTGATGTCTTTAGCCCGGTTTCTCCGTCTGATAGATATAACCCGTTAAATTCAACCTGATAATTCCCTTCGGGAAGATTGTTGAATTCATATTCGAGGTCATACAGGCAGAGACAGTGGCAGACTTGCTCGGCGCTCTCTGATTCGGTAATTATGATAGCGCTATCATTGACAACTATCTCGGCCGTAAACGGCTGACCGCAGCAATTGAAGCCAGCGTTAATATGTTTGAGTATGAGCCGTCCCTTACCATCATAATGATAATTCACCCCCTCTTCGGACAGTGCGCACGAAAGAGAATCGTGAGTCGGCGTCAGCGGCTTGCAGTTGGAGAAATTTGTCAATTTTGCCACGACTTTAAAGTCATCCTTTTTGACTACAGTCACGGTGTCATTGCAGGCGATGAGAGGGATAAGTATGGAAAGGGCGGCAAAGATCAGAGGGGAAATAATTCTTAAATTAATGTTCAGAAACATAATGTCTCCTTTGCGGTCTATAATAAAGATACGCCGAACAACCTTTATGTCAAGGGCAGACTTCTTAAGGAAGAGACGTCCATATCGCGCATATATAAGAAAATAAAAAAGGGACCGCCGCAAATTGAGGCAGTCCCGGGTATTTCAAGAGAAGAGTCTTATAGTTTAGCCGCTACGGCGTTGGCAATGTCGAGGGAAGTTGCCTTTCCCCCCATATCATAGGTGCGGACTTTCCCTTCTTTAATGACGGCGGCAATAGCGGACTCCAGCGCCACCGCTTTATCCTTCTCCCCTAACCATTCCATCATAAGAACAACGGTCAGGAGCATTGCCATCGGATTGACTTTGTACATTCCGGCATATTTCGGGGCGGAGCCGTGAGTCGGCTCAAAGACGGCATATTTATCACCGATATTGCCGGAAGAGGCGAATCCTAAACCGCCGACCAACTGGGCGCAAAGGTCGGAGATTATATCGCCAAACATATTGGAAGTGACCAGCACCGAGTAATCGAGCGGGTTTTTGAGCAGCCACATGCACATGGCGTCAATATTGGCTTCATCCAGTTTTATCTCCGGGTAATTCCTGGCAACTTCGCGCGCGGTGCGGATCATCAAACCCGATGTCTCTCTTATAACATTCGGTTTTTCAACCACGGTAACAGTTTTGCGGCCGGTTCTCCTGGCATATTCGAAGGCATCAGTTATGATATTGCGGCAGCCGGTTTTGGTGTTTATTCGAAGCGACACTGCCACCTCACTGCCGGGATGGGCATCGAATTTTTTCATATTTTTGTTGTTTTTCTTAAGGACCTCGCGAACTTCATCGGGAAGCGGGAAAAACTCCACTCCCACATAAAGGTCTTCGGTGTTCTCGCGGAAAACAACGATATCAATGCCCTCTTTGTAATTGAGGGGGTTGCCGGGATAAGCCTTGCAAGGGCGCAGATTGGTGCGCAGATTGAATTCCTGCCGCAGACGGACAATGGGGG
>JBFMEF010000171.1:23080-39772 GCA_040753495.1 Candidatus Zixiibacteriota bacterium | reverse complement strand
TACCCCGGCGGGAAGAATGCCGGTCACCCAACCCTGCAGCCGGCCGACACCGGCGTCTATCCAGTCCATCGGATAAGCCCCCAGCTTGAATGTCGCCTGAAACACCAGCCACATAAAGAAAAGAAATATCAGATATCCCCAGAACCGATGGGTAAGAATGTTGTCGATTTTGACGGAGAGCTCCATTCTGTCGGAGGGCGGCTGTTTGACGACCTCCCGAATGATTCCGGCAATGTAGCCGTAGCGCCCTTCCGTGATAGCCACTTCCGGGTCCTGACGAGTGGTGGTGCGCAGATGGTCGAGCGATTCCCGGAGTTTGCGGTCGAGCTGCCCGTTTCGGTGACGGTGGGGTGAGAAGCGATTCTTGACATCGCTGTCCCCTTCCAGAAGTTTCACCGCCAGCCAGCGGGGATTGCCGCAGGCGCGGCAACTTCCGCAAACTGAGACCGTTTGGGAGAGGTCGGTCACCACGTCATCCAGTTTAGGCCCGTATGAAACCGGCGGGTGGCGATGTTTCTGACTTCTGTTTTCGAGCAGTTCCGCCGCCGCCTGCATGATTGCTTCCACCCCCTGCTCCCGGTGCGCAATAGTTTTTACCACCGGCGCTCCCAGCAATTGCGACAGTTTTTCGGTATCGATATCAACCCCGGCTTCCATCGCCTCATCCCACATATTCAGGTCGATTACCAGGTCCACTCCCATTTCAATGAGTTGCATCGTCAGGTACAACCCTCTTTCCAGATTGCAGGCGTCGATGACATTCACAACGAGGTCCGGTTTCTCGTCAAGAATATAATCGCGGGCGACCTTTTCGTCGGGAGAGTAGGCGGTCAAACTATATGTTCCGGGGAGGTCAATCAACTGGATATCAAATCCGTTGTATCGCCGATGGCCGGTCCTCTTTTCGACCGTGACGCCGGGGAAATTGGCGACATGCTGGTGAGCCCCGGTAAGAGCGTTGAAAACCGAGGTTTTGCCGGAATTGGGATTGCCGGCGAGAGCGATTTTTATCGCGGCTTTTTCATTCACTTGAGGCGCCCAATAAAACTTCGACCTGAACCAGGGAGGCTTCGCTCCGTCGGATAGTAATATGCCCGTTTCCGAGCGATACCTGTAGCGGGTCGCGAAGAGGCGCCATCTTGATAAACTTGACGACCTCTCCTTTGCGGAATCCCAGGTCAAGCAGCCTTCGGCGCACCGCGCCACTTCCGGCAACTTCCGTTATCCGCCCGCTTTGTCCCGGTTTTAATTGGTCAAGACTCATTGATTTTACAGTCATTGCTAAGTTTTATTGGTTCATTAATCATTCAGCAGGGTCAGGTCTTCACCTTTCCCTGAAATTCTTCCATGCAGGAATTTTCCCGGCTCAGGCAATGCTGGACCATATCGATAAACAGCTTCAGCCGCCGCACCGCCTCCCGATTCAACCCATGCTCCATCCGGCAGGCGTTCTCTTCCGCCATCTCCGATGATAATCCCAGCACCTCCTGAAGAAATTTTCTCAAGACGCGATGCGATTCATAAATCTCTTCAGCCATCTTCTGACCCTTAGGATTCAGCGAAATCTTTCCATAAGGGGTCTGCGAAATCATGCCGTTGGCTTTAAGTCGACTCACAGCTGAAAAGACAGTCGGCAGGGTCACTCCCCGCTCGCGGGCTATATCGGTAATACCAACCGTACCGAGCTCTTGCGAGAGACGATAAATAGTCTCCAGGTAATCTTCTTCTTTTCTTGTCAGCATCTCGGAAGTGATAATATTAGACGATTCTAACTTTGTCAAGAGAAATCTGAATGTGGCAATACATACCTTTTGTATGCTGTAACTATCAATGTATCAACATAGTACATTTGTTATTTGTGAAATCGAGCGCAAAAAAGACAAAAAAAATCTCTTATATTGTGAGATTTTTCACAAAAAAATTTGACAGCCATGACAATTTTATGACAAATTTGGTATAGATTCTTCTAATTTCTCCCCAGCAGATGAAAGATACTATTAGTAGAATGATAGCCGTTTCTGTCAAGATCGGGAAAGCCGGGCTGGAGCTATTGGAAGCCCTTACCATTCCCGAATCTCTCCGCAGTGAAAAGCTTCAGGCGCTCAAGAAGCATCTGGGAGTATCTGAACTGGTTTACGTTGCTACCTGCAACCGGGTGGAGTTTCTGGTTTCGGTACCGTCGGAGCAGGTTGATGCCTCCCTGGTCAGAAACCGAATTCTTGACTTCTTCTTTCATTCCGGCGAGGAGAAGAAAATTGACTTTGAGCCCTCCGATTTCCGTCTCTTTGCAGGACGAGAAGCGGTGCGGCATCTATTTGAAGTTGCCTCATCTCTCGATTCCGTAGTTATCGGTGAAGCCCAGATTCTGGGGCAATTGAAAGATGCCTATCAGTTCTGCAAGGACCAGGGATTATGCAATTCTGTCTTTGAGCGGCTCTTTTCCGCCGCATTCAAGACCGCTAAAATGGTCCGCACCGAAACGGAGTTGGGGAAGAAGGCGGTCTCGATGGCATCACTGGTTTCAATCCGGCTTGATGAAATTATCGCCGAAACTCCAGACGCCAGAATCGCTATAATTGGCTCTGGCTCCATGACGCCCAAAATGGCGGAGATAGTCCGAAAGAAACATCGTAACCAGGTTCTGTTTGTCAATCGGACGGTTTCCAAAATAGAACCTTTTGCCCAGAAATATAACGGAATTGCCCTAAGCCTTGAGGAGTTTCTGTCGGGAGCGCACAAGGTCAATGTTGTAATCTCTTCCACTTCATCAGAAAGACCGCTCTTCACGAATGAAAATATAAATGCCGTTATAGTTCCGGGTCAGAGGCTGCACGGCTTCGACCTGGCAATACCACGTGATTTCGATTCCGCTCTGGATGATTCGGCGACCCTGGAAATCTGGAATCTGGAGAAACTCAATTTACTGGCGCAGAAGAATCGGCGGGAACGGTTCCGCACCGTTGACCAGGCTAATCGGATTATCGACGAGCAACTTCGGATATATCTGCAAAAAGAGATAACTCAGATGATTTCTCCCCTCTTTGATTCCGCCCTCGATGAATCGATGGTTCTGGCGGAAGAGGGGCTGGAGAATCTATTCAAGAGCAGACTTGCCCATCTTTCACCCGACGACCAGGCGGTCCTGCTTCACTGGAGCAAAAAAGTCCTCTCCCGCGCCTGCTATCTTCCCGCAAGACAACTTGCGGAAAAGATTGCAAATCACGATATTGAACAGGACAGAGACCTGTCGCTGTTCGTCAAAATGGCGCGATAATTATGAAGCTTAACATAGGTTCACGCGGGAGCCAGCTGGCTCTCTATCAGGCTAATCTCATCAAGACGTTTTTAGCCGCCTGGGATGTTGACGGCGAAATCAAAATCATCAAGACCACCGGCGACAAAATCGACTATCTAAGTTTTGACAAGATTGAGGGGAAAGGGTTCTTCACCAAGGAACTGGAAGAAGCCCTCCTTGCCGGTGAAATCGATTTAGCGGTGCATTCCCTAAAAGACCTTTCGACCCAGATGCCGCCGGGATTGAGAATCGGCGCATACTGCAATCCTGAGGACCCCTCGGAATTGCTCCTGGTCCGTCCAGAAGCCTTCGATGAAAGTCAGAAGTTGTATATAAAGAAAGGCGGCACTCTGGGGACCAGTTCGGTGCGACGTCAGGCGCAGGCGGCTCATTTTCGACCGGACCTTAAAATCGAGCCGCTTCGGGGGAATGTGCCGACTCGCATCCAGAAACTGAAAGAGGGACGATTCGATGCCATCCTTCTGGCGCGGGCCGGTGTAGAAAGATTGAAAATCGACACAGGCGACTTGAAAAGAATCGTGCTCGACCGGTTTGAATTCATTCCGGCTCCCGGACAGGGGATTCTGGCGATAGAAATCCGGGACAATGACCCGAGCACCGGTCAAATCGTCGCAAAATTGAATGAGCCTCAGGCGGAAGCAACGGCAAAACTGGAAAGGGGACTTCTGGCTCGTTTTGACGGCGGCTGCCAGTTGCCGCTGGCGGTTACCTCAGAAAAGAGAGATGGTAAATTCTTCCTCAAAGCCTTCCTGGGGCAGAGAAGTTCTGACGGCTGGAGCCAGCCGGCGGTCTTTGCAGGCGCCGCTGATAATATCATCGAACTTCAGGAGGAGGCTTACCTGGCGCTCAGCGGTGTAGATGCGAAAGAGCCGCAGAGAGAGAGAGCGAAGATATTAATCACCCGCTCGCGGGAAGAAGCTGAGAGTCTCTTTCTGAATTTCTCCGATAAACTCACGCCGGTTTATTACCCTGATTTCGCCATAGTCCCTGAATATGATTCAGCCCAGACCCGAAGTATTCTTGAGCGTTTGACCGATTTTGACTGGATAATTTTCACCAGCAAGAACTCGGCGCGGATATTTGATAAGATTATTGAAGATAACTCCTTGACCATAGACAGCAGAACCAAAGTTGCCGCGGTCGGCAGGAAGACAGCCGAATATCTCGAGTTCTTGGAATGGAAGGTTGCTTTTTATCCGATGGAAGAGAGCTCACTGGGTCTATTGAAGGAGCTGCCGCAGATTATTGACGGCGACCACAAGAGCATTTTGCTGCCGCTGGGGATAGAAGCGCCCGAAGTCCTGCAGAACGGCTTGAAAGCGCTGGGACATAACGTTCAACGTCTCAATATCTACCGGACTATGCCGGCAGATAAAAATTCGTTGCCATCTCTGGAAAATCTTGCCATTGAATATTACATTTTTACTGCCCCCCTTACGGTGCAATTCTTCAAAGAACTCGGTAATCGCATACCGCGCGACGCCTGGGTTGCGGCTATCGGAAACCCCACGGCAGAGGCATTGCGCGAACATTTTCGCGCTCCCGACTATATTCCCCCCAAAGCCGACTTATCAGAAATCATCGCACAAATTCTGGAGAGGATAGATAATGGAAATATTTAACCGCCCCCGACGTCTCCGCCGGAGCCAATTAATTCGAAACCTCGTCGCTGAAAACTCTGTTGATACGGGCAAGATGATTCAGCCCTACTTCATATCCGAAAGTGGAACCAAAAGAATCGAGATATCGTCCATGCCCGGCATCTTTCGCGACCCGGCCGACAGATTTCTGGAGTCTTTCCTGCCTGATTTTGAACTTGGCATCGACAAAATCATGCTGTTTGGGGTGGTCGAGAAAAAAGACGCCGTCGCTTCCGAGGCGGACCATGATGCCAATCCGGTTATACAGGTTGCCCGTTCTTTGAAGGAGAAGTACGGCGATAAGGTCTTTGTTTCGGCTGATGTCTGCCTATGCGAATATACCGATTCCGGTCACTGCGGCCTTTTGAAAGCAGGACAAATAGATAACGACAGCACTCTGGAGCGTCTGGGCGAGATGGCCGTCGCACTGGTCAAAGCCGGAGTCGATTGCGTGGGACCCTCCGACATGATGGATGGCCGTATCGGATTTATCCGGCAAAAACTGGAAGAAGAGGGGCAGACCGAGGCGATAATCCTGGCATATTCGGCGAAGTACGCCTCGAGTTATTACGGTCCCTTCCGCGATGCGGCCGAAAGCGCTCCGAAATTCGGCGACCGAAAGAGTTACCAGATGGATTTCCGCAACCAGCGGGAAGCGGTGCGGGAACTGGAACTTGACCTCGAAGAAGGGGCTGATATTGTCATGGTCAAGCCGGCGCTGGCGTATCTTGATATTATTAAGACCTTCAAAGAGCTCTCCCCGGTTCCGGTCGCGGCATATAATGTATCCGGCGAATACAGTATGGCAAAACTTATGGCGCGGGAGAATATAGTTTCGGAGAAAGATATTGTTCTGGAGAACCTGACGGCGATATTCCGCGCCGGCGCAGATATAATTCTGACTTACCACCTTCGCGATATCCTCAAGAAACGGTGGCTCCATGGCTAAGAATTTCAGCAAGTCGCGAACGCTGTTTCAACGGGCGGTAAAAAGCCTCTCCGGCGGAGTAAATTCGCCGGTGCGAGCATTCAAGGCGGTTGGCGGCTCGCCGCTTTATATCGAGCGCGGTGAAGGAGCCTATCTCTATGACGTCGATGGCAACCGCTATCTCGACTTCTGTTGTTCCTGGGGTCCATTGATTCTGGGACATGCTCATCCGGTGGTGCTGGAAGCGATTCAGAAAACCTCCGAGCGGGGAACCAGTTTCGGCGCCGTGCATGAAGGGGAAATACTTCTTGCCGAGAAGGTCAGGAAACTCTGTCCCCATTTGGAACTACTCCGCTTTGTCTCCTCCGGCACAGAAGCGGTTATGTCGGCGGTTCGTTTGGCGCGGGCTTATACTAAGAGAAGCAGGATTGTAAAATTTTCCGGCTGTTATCATGGTCATTCCGATTATCTTCTGGCATCGGCCGGTTCCGGACTGGTAACGTTTGGTATCCCCTCATCGGCGGGAGTGCCGGAGGATTTCACCCGGCATACTCTGGTGGCGCCTCTTGATGATGAACCGGCGGTAAAGGAGTTCTTCCGCCAATTTTCCGGTGATATCGCCGCCGTTATAATCGAGCCGGTCCCGGCGAATGACGGTCTGCTTCTCCAGCGGCGTGACTTTCTTCAGTTTCTCAGGGAAATCACCGCCGCCAACGGTTCGCTTCTTATCTTTGATGAAGTTATTTCCGGATTCCGAGTAAGACCGGGAGGGGCCGCGGAATATTATGATATCAAGCCGGACCTGGCAACTTATGGAAAAATTATCGGCGGCGGATTACCGGTTGGCGCCTTTGGCGGTAACGCCGAAATCATGCAGTTACTGGCGCCGCTGGGTCCGGTCTATCAGGCCGGCACTCTTTCCGGCAATCCGCTGGCGATGGCAACCGGTCTGGCGACTCTGGAATATCTCGAGAATTCTGACGGTTGGAGCCATCTGGAATCTATCACCAATGAGTTTGTCGACCTTCTAAAAGATAAGACCTCCGACTGCCCCGTAAATGTCCCGTCAATCGGTTCCCTGTTCTGGATAAATCTTCAGAAGGGGCCAGTGCGACGGGCGGAGGATATTTCCAAAGATAACGCCGCCCGCTATAAAGAGCTCTTTTCCCGCGCTCTGGAAGCCGGTATCTACCTGGCGCCGTCAGCATATGAAGTCGGCTTTATCAGCGCGGCCCATTCCCGGGAAGACCTTAAGGCGGCCGCTCAGACGCTGGGAGAAATCATCCGGTCACTGTGAGATGATATGAGCCAGATTACCTCTTCATCGTCTCGTCGCGCCCTGATCATATTTATCATTCTGGCGGTTCTCTTCTGCGCCCAGATGGGATGGTGGATTATTTTCCAGTATCGCTCGGCCGGCAGCGCCCGCGGATTCTTCAGCGAAATTCTGGAAGAACATAAAAGGCAGACCATTTCTCTGCTTAACAGCCGTCTTGCCGCCGCCGGAAGAACCGTCGAGAATCTAAGTTCCGAGACTCCCGGCATCCCCTACGGGCTGGGTGATGTCATCACGGGAATTGTTGCGGAGCAAAATCTTCTCTCCGCCGACCTCACTGACTCTCTCTTTGCGACTCGTGAAAAAGACGGAACGAAATTCTATATCTTTCTGAATAGAGATTATCCGCAGACAATGATTGCGGGGGATTCTCGTCTGCAGTATTCGCCGCCGAGCGGCGAAGTCCCCCGGCTGGATTGGGTAACAATGGAGCATATCGCGGTTAAGCCGGAATCGTATAGCGAAATTGACGCGGAGCGGGAGCGGCATACGCGGATGTTCCTGATGGAGGGCTCTTTCTTTTTTGTCCTTATCGTTATCGGCGGGTATATGATATTTCTATCGCTGAAACGGCTCAAGCAGACGCGCGAGGAGCAGCTTCTTTTTATCCACAGCATCACGCATGAATTGAAGATACCGCTAACCTCGCTCAATCTCTTTCTCGACACTATGAAACGTCGCAATTTTGAGCCAAAACTGGTATCGGAACTGGTGCCGAAAATGAAAGAGGACCTGGTGCGCCTGAACCAACTGATAGATAATATCCTCCAGGTGCGGCGCCTTGCCGACCGGCAGGTGCAGATACGTATCGAAAGGCTGAACCTATCCGCGGAGCTTTCTCATTTCGGCGATAGAATTAAGGAGCGCATCGAAGCCGCCGGAGGCAAACTGAAAATTGACGTCGCCGAGAATATCTGGATTGACGGCGCTCTTCCGGAGCTGATTCGGGTCTGGGAACTCCTGGTCGATAACTCTCTCAAGTACGGCCAAAGCGGCGGACTCGAAATAGGTATCACCCTGAAAAAAACCCGGGATTCCGCCGAGATAATCTTCCGCGATAACGGTCCCGGAATCCCCTCCGGCATGGAAGAGAAACTGTTTGAGCCTTTTTTTCGCGGAAATATCGAAGAGAAAAGAACCGTCCCCGGCTCAGGGCTGGGGCTCTATATCGCCCGCGAGTTTATTCGGCGCCAGGGCGGGACCATAAATATTCGGAACGGTTCGACGGGGGGAGCGGTTGTAACAATGAAGTTTAAGGTGATGTCATGAGCGCCAAGAGAATCCTGCTGGTCGAAGATGAAAAGCATATTGCTGAGGGGATAATCTTGAATCTCGAGCAGGAAGGATACGAGATTGTCTGGGCATCTGACGGCAATCAGGCGCTGGAGTACTACAGCCACGGAAAATACGATTTGATAATTCTCGATATCATGCTTCCCGGAATCGACGGCCTGGAGGTCTGCCGTAGAATCAGAAACAAACTGGGAACCGAGCCGATAATGTTTCTTACCGCCCGCGACAGTCTGGATGACAGAAAGGACGGTTTGACTATCGGCGCCGATGACTATATCACCAAGCCGTTTGACCTGGAAGAACTGATATTGCGCATCAAGGCGATTTTTCGCCGTCAGGCGTGGCTTCGCACCGAGAGCGCTGTCGGCGACACTTATAAATTCCCCGGCGGCACGGTCGATTTCAAGAAATTCACCGCTGAAGGGAAAAACGGAGTATTTCGTCTATCCAACAAAGAATCGCTGCTGTTGAAACTTTTCACGGAGCATCCCGATGAGGTTCTGAGCCGTAGCGTCATACTCGACGCCGTCTGGGGTTACAATGCCTACCCCTCCAATCGCACCGTGGATAATTTCATCCTGCGCTTCCGCAAAAATTTTGAGCCCGACCCGTCACACCCGATTTATTTCCATACCGAGTTCGGCACCGGGTACAAATTCACCCCGCGTGGAGCCAAGACCAATGACTAAAAAAGAACTGTTTATGGCGAATCTTGACGGCGAGTTTACCTCGCGCGTTCCGATCTGGATAATGCGCCAGGCGGGGAGATATCTTCCCCAATATCGCGAATTTCGCAAGAATATCTCCTTTGAGGAGCTGTGCAAAACTCCCAAGGCGGTGGCGGAAGTAACCGCCCAGCCGGTGGAAATCCTTGACCTTGACGCCGCTATTATCTTCTCCGATATCCTGTTTATCCTCGAGCCGCTGGGTGTTGATGTTCGCTTCGACCCCGGTCCGATAATATCCCCCTTTCTGGAGAAACCGGAACAGGTATTGCAAATGGCGGAATACGACCCGGAGAGCAAACTTCAGTTTGTGGCCGACGCTTTAATAGAGACACGGCGTCGTCTGGGGAACGATATCCCCCTGCTTGGATTCTGCGGCGCGCCTTTCACGGTATTCTGCTATCTGACCGGTATCCGCGGCGCGCGTGATTTTCATAAGACTATCCGATTCCTGACCAATTACCCCGATGAGAGCGCCCTGGTGCTGGAGCGGCTGGCTAAGATGAGCATCCGCTATCTGCGGATGCAAAGCGGCGCCGGCGCCGACGTCGTCCAGATTTTCGATACCTGGGCCGGCGAATTGGGCGAAAAGGAATTTGCCGCCTGGTCATTCCCCTATCTGAAAATGATTACCGAGCAGTTAGCGGAAGAAAATATCCGCACCAGCCTTTATATAAAAGGGGCGTATCATCTGCTCGATTATCTCCGGATACTTCCGGTCAATGTGGTCAGTCTTGATTGGAAGACGCCGCTGTGGCGGGCGGCGGAATTGCTGGAGCCAAAGACTCTTCAAGGAAACCTCGACCCGCATCTCTTGCTGGGAAACAGAAATGTAGTTGTCAAGCGAGCCACCGACATTCTGCATGAGATGGCGGACTACTCCGGGTTTATATTCAATCTGGGGCATGGCATTCTGCCCGATACCCCGGTGGAAAATGTCCGGGCGTTAATTGAAACCGTGCATTCCTATGAAAGGACCAGGTCATGACGGAATTTCATGATTCGCACCTTCCGGAAGCGCTGGTCAAGAAATATGACCGTCCGGGTCCGCGCTATACCAGTTATCCGACCGCCCCTGAATGGAGCGACCAGTATGGACCGGAGGAGTATATCGCCGCCATAAAAAATGCGGCAAAGGATCTCAATGAGCCACTTTCGTTCTACCTTCATATCCCGTACTGCCAGAAACGATGCTGGTTCTGCGGCTGCAACACTATGGTATCCCGCAATGTCAATGTCGCCGATGATTATCTCGGTCGGGTTGACCGGGAGACCGGCATGGTCGCAGAAATACTGGGGGAGCGAAAAAACGTGTCGCAGTTTCATTGGGGTGGTGGCACCCCCTCGTTTTTGACCGATAGCCAGACCAAACGCGCCTTCGAGATATTCTCCCAGCGATTCCGGCTCCTCCCTGACGCCGAAATTTCTATCGAGCTTGACCCGCGGGTGACCGGTCAGGATAGAGTAGTACTTCTCAAGTCCCTCGGATTCAATCGTCTTTCTTTCGGAATTCAGGATTTCAATCACGAGGTACAGGAGGCAATTGGACGCAATCAGGAGGAATCGCTCGGAATTGGCCTGTATGAATTTGCCCGTAAAGAAGGCTTTACCGGAATCAATTTCGACCTGATTTATGGTTTGCCTAAACAGACAATCGAAGGCTTTCAGCAGACAATCAATAAAGTCATTGCTCTACGCCCCGACCGGATTGCGCTGTACAGTTACGCTCATCTGCCTGAGGGTAAGCCGCATCAGAAGAAGATAGATATCTCTTCTCTTCCGACTCCGGAAGTAAAGGCGGAACTCTTCGCCCGGGCGCGCCGGATGTTTATTGAGAGCGGATACCGTCAGATTGGTATGGACCATTTCGTTCTGCCCGGCGATGAACTGGCCATTGCCGCCGCGCACGGAAAGCTGCGCCGGAATTTTATGGGGTACACCGTCAATGCCGCCCGTGATTGGGTCGGAGTCGGAATGTCCTCCATCTCGTATATTAACGACAACTTTGCCCAGAATCTCAGCGGCATTAACAGCTATTCCGCAGCGATAGATTCCGGCAAGATGGCAACTTACCGCGGCATGAAGTTGACTCCTGATGACCTGGTTCGTCAGTATGCCATAATGGAACTGATGTGCAATTTTCGCCTTGACCTGAACGAGTCAGGCCGCCGTTTTAATATTGATGCCGGCGAATATTTTGCCGAGGAGCTGCGACAGTTAGCCGGTTTTATTGATGATGGTCTTATTACAATCGAAAAGGGAATAATTGAAACCACTCCTCTGGGGAAGGTATTCATTAGAAATATCGCGATGACCTTTGACTACTATCTGAAAACCAATCGACCCCAGAAACCGAAAGTGCAGTTCTCGCGGACTATTTAAGGGATGAAAGAGTTTTTTTGATGTGACGGGTATGCGATGAATCAATCTAAATCGAAGACCGCCATACTTCTGATTAATATGGGAGGACCGTCCAACCTTACAAAGGTTCGACGATTCATGTTTAATCTCTTCAACGACCCCCATATAATGAGCGCGTCGCAGCCGCTGCGGGCGTTTGTAGCCTGGATGATTACGGCGGCGCGGACGCCAACCATAAAAGAGCATTACCACGAAATCGGCGGCGGCTCCCCGCTTATGAAATGGACCAAACTTCAGGGGGATGAGACCAGTCGTCGCTTGAGCGGGCTGCATCCCGGAATCATATCGGTGGAGGCATACAGCTATATTTCGCCCCGTGTCGAAGAAGCGATTGCCAATCTTCTGAGCGAAGCGGTGCAAAAGATAATTGCGGTGCCGCTCTACCCCCATTATTCCATTGCCACTTTCGGCAGCATCCTGAGCGACCTGGAAAAAGCCCGCGAAAAATTCAACCTCGGCGACCGGCTGAAAATTGTCGGACCGTACTACAAGCACCCGCTTTATATCAAAGCGTCAGTTGAAATGATTCAGCAGGCGCTAACGCAAATCGATTCATCGCAGCCATTCCATCTCCTGTTTACCGCGCACTCGCTGCCACAGTCCTTCATTTTAAAAGGCGACCCGTATCGCCTGCAGGTCGAGAAAACTGTCTCCCTCATCCTGAAGGAACTGCCGATAGAGCGCTGGAGTCTATCTTTCCAGAGTAAGATTGGACCGGTGGAGTGGATGAAACCGTCCACTATCGAGAGCATCAAAGACCTTGGGCGCCGCGGAGTGCGCCAGGTCATAGTCACGCCGGTCGGATTTGTCTGCGACCATATCGAAACACTGCACGAGCTTGATATCGAATTGCGCGATATTGCCCACCAGGCCGGTATTGACCGTTTTGTTCGCGCCCCCGTCTTTAACGACAATAAGACTTTTATAGAACTTCTCGCATCCTGCGTTGAAGAATACCTCAAATGACTCCTCACAAGGTAGCTATTGTCGGCGGCGGTATAGCGGGACTCTCCGCCGGCATTTTTCTAAAGAGCCGTTGGCGCGACCAGATTGAGATTATCATCTATGAAAAAGAGGACCGTCTCGGCGGGACAATCGGTGTCACGAGAGAAAACGGCTATATCGCCGACTGGGGACCGAATGGCTTTCTCGACCGCGAGCCGCTGACGCTCCAGTTTGTCGAGCAGGTCGGCTTGCGGCGCCAACTTCTGCCGTCCAACGACAAAGCGGAGAAACGCTTCATCTATCGAAAGGGCCGCCTCTGGGAAATCTCGGCGCATCCCGTGAAATTTCTCACCAGCGGGCTGCTTTCTCTTCGCGGTCGGCTTCGGATCGGCCTGGAATATTTTGTCCCGCCACGGAAAGACGAGACCGACGAATCAATTTTTGATTTTGCGGCGAGGCGTATCGGAAAGGAAGCGGCCGAAATCATGATTGACCCGATGGTCTCCGGTATATTCGGCGGTGATGCCCGAGCGCTTTCATTGAGGTCATGCTTCCCGGCAATGGAAGAGATGGAAAAAAATTACGGCGGCCTGATGAAAGCGATGATAAAGAAGAAAAGAGAGAAGAGAAAACTTGGCATAGAGAGTAAAAGCGGAGCCGGTGGACCGACCGGACATCTGACCAGCTTCCGAGGCGGTCTTTTCACCCTGATTGAAGCTCTGGAGAAAAGTCTCGGCGCGGCCATAATCAAGAGTTGTGCGGTAAAGGCGGTTCTGCCCGGCAATTCAAAAAAGTACCGACTGATTACTGACGTCGGGGATGTCGAATTCGATGAGGTCATTCTGGCGGTGCCGTCATATCACGCTGCCAGAATACTGGAAGTGCTTTCCGCCCCCCTATCGAGAGAGCTGAATCTGATACCGTACGCCTCGCTGGCGGTCGTTTGCCATGGTTATCGTCGCGAAGATATTGACCATCCTGTGGATGGCTTCGGTTTCCTGGTGCCGTTTAACCAGCGCCTTGAGATTCTCGGCTCGATATGGACTTCGGTAATTTTTCCGGAGCAGGCGCCCGACGGTCAGGTCTTATTTCGCACCATGCTCGGCGGCGCCCGTAACGGTGAGATAGTTTGCCGGAGTGCTGACCATCTGGCCGAGATAGCGCATGCATCACTCGCGGCTGTCATCGGTCTTAAAAAACCGCCGGTCTTCCTTAAGGTGATTCCCTGGAGAGAGGCGATTCCGCAATATATCATAGGGCATAAAGAGCGACTGGAAACTATAGATAAAGAGCTGAAAGCCCTGGGAAACCTTCATCTTGCCGGCAACGCTTACAGCGGGGTCGGACTTAATGATGTCATCAAGCGGTCTTTCAATATTGCCGCATCAATAGAGAACGGTATCGTCACCGGTTGACGGCGCTCTATAATCGAAAAATAAATCCACTAATAGCAGAAACGCGTTGTTGCATGATGATTGGATCGTGATTGTAATCGCTTGCCGACAGATAAGTTACCGTCATCCCCAAACTCCTTCGGACGATTTCTCCATAGTACAATCGGTTAAGAATTCCCAATTTAGGTCGATTTTATATTAGTAAGAAAGGAGGCGGCATGGTGCAACCGGCCGCTTCAACAATCCGAGTCTGGGGAGTTTCTCGACCTCGTCTGGCTCTGAGCGCATACACAATTTATGTTTGAAAAGACAAAGAACGGATTCTTCGCCGCGCCCAATATGATTCTTGTGGGAATCAGCCTGGGGCTTCTCTTCTGGCTGATTGACCCTTGTATTGATTATTTCCTGTTGGGGCGCGGCAAACTTCCGCACGATATCTTCAGCCCGTCCTCCGATGAAATCTGGTTTCGTTCCTTTGTATCATTCATCTTCATCGTTTTCGGATTCTATGTAGAATCAATCTCCACCCGGCAGAAAAGAGCGGAGAAACGTCTGGCGCAGACCGTGGCGATGCAAAAAGCGGCGTTTGAATCGGCTGCCGATGGTTTATTGGTTGTGGATGAAAACCGCAACGTCGTTGAGTACAACCAGAAATTCCTTAATCTCTGGGGGCTCACGGCGGACGAGATGAAAGGCGGCGACCCCAAGGTCACCGTCAAAAAGATGCTCTCTTTGTTGAAAAATCCGAACGCCCAGAAAGAACGGATAAAGACCCTCTACGACAACAAGCTGACCGATACTTATGACATTCTGGAGCTAACCGACGGTCGCATATTCGAGCAATTTTCTATCGCTCAGAAAATCGACAACGAAATTATAGGCCGGGTCTGGAGTTATCGCGATATCACTCAGAAAAAACTTGGCGAGGAAGCTCTGCGTCAGAATGAAAAACGGTTCCGCGCCATTGCCGACTATACTTACGACTGGGAAAACTGGGTAGGTCCTGACAACAAATTGATCTGGGTGAACCCGGCCGTGGAGAGAATCACCGGATACTCCATTCGCGAGTGCATGGAAATGCCCGACTACCCGCTGCCGCTGGTGCACAAGGATGACCGGGAACTTATAAAAGATGCCCTTTCCAAAGCCGCCCAGGGGGTCTGCGGAAATGACCTTCCCTTCCGTATTCGTCGCAAAGACGGCGGAGTGGTCTGGGTGGCTGTTTCCTGGCAGCCTATATATGACGACCACGGGCAGAATCTGGGACATCGCTCCACCGTGCGCGATATCAGCGCCCGGAAGAAATGGGAAGAGGCGCTTGCCGAGAGCGAAAAATCATACCGCACTCTCGCCGAAAACCTCCCCGGAATCGTTTATCGTCAGCCGCTCGGGAATAAGGCGCCAACTCAGTTTTTCAATAATATGGTCAGGAATCTGACCGGATATCAGATGTCGGAACTTCCTTCCGCGGAATTCTGCTCGCTGGAAAGTATTATTCTGGAGGAAGACCGCGAAGCGGTCAAAGAATCGCTGAGCGGCGCTGTCGCCAATGGTTTCGCCTTTATGCATGAGTACCGGATTCGGCATCGTGACGGGCGTATCCGCTATTTTGTCGAGCGCGGCGTGCCTGTCTATGACGCCTCCGGAAAACCGCTGCATATTGACGGCGTCATTTTCGATATGACCGACCAGAAACAGGCACAGACCCAGATTGAAGATAACGAAAAATTCCTGAATACGATATTCCACGGCATACAAGACGGCATCTGTGTTCTCGACAAAAACCTGAACATCATCCGGGTCAACAGCGCCATGGAAAGATGGTACGCGCACCAGATGCCCCTGATAGGGAAAAAATGCTTTATTTCCTTCCAGGGTCGCGACCGCGCCTGCGAAATCTGCCCCACCATCCGCGCCTTTGAAACCCTTAAACCGCAGATGGACGAGGTCCCCCTCACCGGACCCAACGGCGTTGAGGGATGGATTGAGCTGCACGCCTTCCCGCTTATTGACCAATCCGGAGAAACTATTGGCGTTGTCGAATATGTCCGCAATATCACTGACCGCAAGAAAGCCGAACAGTCCCTGCGCGAAAGCGAGGAAAAATTCCGCGTTCTTTCCGAGCAGAATATGCTCGGTATCATGATTATTCAGGATGATATCCTCAAGTATGTCAATAATCCGGTGGCTCAGGTTTTGGGCAAGACACCGGAGACGCTCACCGGTTCCTCCGTTAAAGAAATCATGCCCTTCATTCATCCCGAGGACCGTCAATTCGCCCAGGAGCAACTGGCTAAGAAACAACGGGGCGAAACTGATGTCGTGCAGCACTACAAGTACCGCCTGGTTCTGCCCGACCAGGGAACCATGTGGGTCGAGCAATTTTCCAAGTCGATTCAGTATGGCGGCCGCTGGGCGGACCTGGTCACCATTGTCGATATCACCGAGAACTACCGGGCATTAAACGCCCTCAAAGATAGTGAAGAAAGGTATCGCAAACTGGTTGATTCTGTATCCGACTATATCTATACCCTGAGTTTCCTTAACGGCCGTCCGGTGGTCAGCAACCATGGTCCCGGTTGCGCAACTGTTACCGGCTACAGCCCCGATGAATTCGAGCGCGATCCGCAGCTCTGGAGTCGAATCATTCATGATGACGACCGCAATATGATTCAGGTTTATCTCGAAAAGATG
>JBFMEF010000171.1:0-23070 GCA_040753495.1 Candidatus Zixiibacteriota bacterium | reverse complement strand
GGATTATACATAAGAGCGGTCAAACCCGCTGGGTCAAAAACTCAGTAGTGGTGCGCAAGGATCCCGATGGTAAGATTGCTTCGTACGACGGGCTGATTAGCGATATTACCGAGCGCAAGGAAATTGAAGAAGCGCTGCGGGAAAGTGAACGGCGCCTGAAAGTAAAACTCGATTTCATACTCACGCCGGAAAAGAGTGTTGAAAATATCAATCTGCTGGACCTGATAGACCTGGATGAACTGCAAAAGATTCAGGATGCCTTCGCCACGGCTTGTGATGTGGCTTCTATCATAATTGACCTTGAAGGCAATGCCATAACCAGACCGAGCAATTTCCGCGAAATCTGCCGCCTGGTGGGGCAGACCGAGGAGGGCGCGCGACGGTGCCGCGAATCAAATATCAAGCGCGGCGAGATGTCCCGGCGGGAAATGAAACCGGTCTATCAAAAATGCCTCGGTTGCGGCTTTGTTGATGCCAGCGCCCCGATAATTGTCGCCGGAGTTCATGTCGCCAACTGGCTAATGGGGCAATGCAATGCACTCGGCGTAACCCGCGAAGAAATCAAGCAGCTTGCCGCGGAAGTAGGCGCCAATGAAACTCGTGTCCTGGAAGCCTTTGATAATACCTCTCCGGTTCCTCTGGAACAGTTTGAGCGGACGCTAAATCTCTTGTGGTACCTGGCGCGGGAACTCTCCACCCTCGGTTACGGCAATTTGCTGCTGGCGCGGGATAATGCCCGCCTGCGCCATATCGAGCAATCGATGCACGACAGCGAGACGAAGCTGCGCACCATCCTTACATCTGCCCCGATAGCTATCGGACTGGTCAAAGACCGGGTTTTCCAGTGGGTGAATGACCATATGCTCAATATGGTCGGATATTCTGTAGAAGAACTGATCGGGCGAAGCAGCCGCATACTCTATGAATCAGAGGAGGAGTTCCAGCGGGTTGCGGATGTCAAGTACGGCCAAATAAAAAGAGGTGGCACCGGCGAAATTCAGACCCGGTGGAAGCGGAGGGACGGTTCTCTTATTGATGTCCATCTACGCTCGACGGCTCTTGAGATGGAAAATCTCTCGGCCGGGGTTATCTTTACCGCTCTCGATATTACCGAGCGGCTCAAAGCCGAAAAGTCTCTTAAGGAAAGCGAACAGAGATTCAAGACTCTCTTCGAATCGGCGCCCGATGCTATCTTTCTGATGGATGCCGAGGGGAGGTTTATTGACGGCAATGCCGCTACGGAACGGCTCACCGGCTACAACCGCGACGCTCTCATTGGAAGGTTATTCTCCGAATGCAATCTTCTCCCCGAAGACAGTCTGAACGGCGCTATTGCCAATCTGAAGCGGAACCTGGAGGGAAAACCCTCGGGACCGGATGAATATATGTTGCGACGGGTTGATGGCGTCATTATTCCTATCGAAGTCAGCACCTACCCGGTCCAACTGGGCGACCAGCATCTGATAATAGGGATTGCCCGTGACCTTTCCTTCCGAGTTCAGTCCGAATTGGCTCTCCGTGAGAGCGAACGTCAGCTGTCGGTACTGCTTAGCAATTTGCCCGGAATGGCATACCGCTGTCTTAATGACCCGGAGTGGACCATGCTTTTTGTTTCCGAAGGGGTCAGCGAACTTACCGGCTACGCCCATGATGCTTTCATTAATAATAGGGAATTGAATTATTCTCAAGTCATACATCAAGACGACCGGGTCCGCGTCTGGAATGAGATAGAATCGGCTCTTCAGGAAAAAGCCCCCTACCGTCTTACCTACCGCATCATTGCCGCCGACGGCAAGTGCAAGTGGGTTATGGAGCAGGGGCGCGGCGTTTTTGACGATTCAGGAAAAGTGGAGTTCCTCGAAGGGTTTATTATAGACATTACCGACAGGATTACCGCCCAGCAATCAATTCAGGCGGAGCGCGACCGGGCTAAAAAGTACCTCGATATTGCCGGCACCATGATAGCCGTCATAAACCGCGAAATGACTATAGAGTTGATTAATAGGAAGGGGTGCGAAGTCCTCGGCTGGAAGGAAGAGGATATACTTGGCAAGAACTGGTTTGATTGCTGTGTTCCGCCGGACAAGCGCGAGGAGCGGCGCCAGCGAGTCCGTCAGATCTTTGACGGCGCGATATCGTTCCCTGAATATGCTGAGAGCATCGCCCTGACGCAGGACGGCCAGGAGCGGGTTATCGCCTGGCATAATATCCCCTTGCGCGATGAAAGCGGCAGCATTATCAGAGTAATAAGTTCCGGCGAAGATGTTACGGAAAGACGCAAAGCGGAGGAAACCCTGAAGCTGACTCAATTTTCCATTGACCACGCCGTGGATGCGGTATTCTGGGTTGAACCGGACGGGCGCTTATCGTATGTCAATACGGCCGCCTGCGACGCTCTCGGCTTCAGCCACCCGGAACTGCTGTCGCTCTCCATTCTGGATATCGAGGCAGACCTCACTCCCGACGAGTGGGCGCGCCGCTGGAGCCAGGTGCAGAGTGCCCGCTTCATGTCCACCAATTCCAATTTCCGGCGTAAAGACGGTTCTCTTTTCCCGGTTGATGTTACTTTTAATTACCTGGAATATGAAGGGAGAAGTCATCTCTTCGCTTTTGCCCGCGATATAACCGAAAAGAGGAAAATCGAAGAAGAACTCTTCAAAGCCAGCAAGCTTGAATCAATCGGCATTCTTGCCGGCGGCATCGCCCATGATTTTAACAATATCCTGACCGCCATAATCGGCAATATCTCTCTGGCGATGCTGGACCTTGCCGACAGCGAGGGACTTCTGCGCCGGCTGGTCGATGCCGAAAAAGCCTCGCTGCGGGCGCAGGAACTGACTCAGCAACTGCTGACTTTCTCCCGCGGCGGCGCCCCGGTTAAGAAAACCATTCATATCGAGGAAATGATTAGAGATTCGGCCAGATTCGCCATTCATGGTTCCAAGGTCCGCTGCGAATTTCTCTTCGAGCCTGGGCTATTCTCTGTTGAAGTCGATGAGGGACAGCTCAGTCAGGTGATTCATAATCTGATTATCAATGCCGACCAGGCAATGCCGCAAGGCGGGGTCATTACCGTTAAAGCAAGGAACATTGTTGATTCCGCTACCCTGCCGCCGTCACTCAAACCGGGAAATTATGTAGAAATCACCGTCACCGACACCGGTATCGGCATACCGCCGCAACATCTGCCCAATATTTTCGACCCCTTCTTCACCACCAAGCAGAAAGGCAGCGGTCTGGGTTTGGCGACGACATATTCCATAATCAATAAACATGAGGGCGTCATCGAGGTCGAATCGGCGGTCGATGTCGGCACCACTTTCAGGATTTATCTTCCGGCGTCCAACCGGTCCTCCGAGGAAAAAACCGGCGAATCGGAGCTGGCGGTTCGGGGCTCCGGACGGATTTTGATTATGGACGATGATGAATCTATCCGAATGGTTGCCGGGATTGGGCTTTCCGAACTTGGTTATGAAGTCTCCTTTGCCAACGACGGCGCACACGCCCTGGAAATGTATAAGAGCGCCATGGGCGCGGCGCCCTTTGATGTCGTCATTATGGATTTGACCGTTCCAGGCGGAATGGGAGGGCGCGAGACAATCGCCCAACTGCGTCAGATTGACCCCCATGTTGTCGCTATTGTTTCCAGTGGCTATTCCAATGACCCGGTTCTGGCGAATTACGAGGAATTCGGTTTTAAAGGATTTGTGCCTAAACCTTTCCGCATACAGAAATTAAGCCAGGTAATTGGTGAAGTTCTAAGCGGTCGGTCGCGGGTCAGAACCTGAGTTAAGCCCTTCTACTTCTTGCCCCGGTAACATTCAATCGGCTAAATCGAGAAAATCTGAGAGAACGCCGTTTCAGCCTTTGCCTTTGACGTCAAGCGGCGATTGACGAAGTTCCTCCGGCAGAATAATTGGCGGCTTCTTAATTCCCAGGTGCCGCTGATACCATTTCCACTTTTTCTTCTCCCCTTTTATGAACTTCTTCAGCTGTTTTTCACGTTCATAAAGCACGGCGTCGTATTTTTCAATCTTCTGAAGAAGATTCTCGATATTTTCGCGTCTTTCCAGGGCAACTCTGAAAGTCTCGTAATCTTTAAAATTAAAAAGCGACTGCACCACCGGTTCAAAGAATACCATCGCCTGCGCCCCAATAAAGTTCAGCGGCTTGACCGACTCCAGAAAAACTATTGCCGGTACCGCCATCCGCCACTGCACTACCTTGATAGCTACTTTCTCCAGAACCGCATCCTCTTCCTCCGGAATGGACCGGCTCTGTTCCGGCATTTCACCGGGATTCCCGCTAAATCCCATCTTTGCCCTCATCGACGGGAGTCTTGGTGAATCTTTGACTTATGAAAGAAGTAACAGCCTCGCGGTTATTCCCAAACCGGATATAAACGCCCCGGAAATTTTCCAGCCGCGTGGGACGGGCAAAAGGTGAAAGAAGAACACCGTTCTTATCGGGGTAAAAGGAGCGATATTGCGACCAGTTCTTGCGAAGAGTCTGAGTGGTTGTTTTTATCTCAATGCCCTTATCATCCAGGCGATACCGTGTCGGGAAATAGAACGCCGCCAGAGACGCATATAATATGACAAAAGCGAGCACCGTAAAGAAAATAGATTGCGTCAAGGCATATACAATAATTATAAGAATCAGGAGAAAAATAGAAACTGCCACCGTGACTTTCATATTCCGCTTGGCCGGATGGCTCACCCATTCCAGGACCGTACCTATATCCGAATTCGCGCCCTTATCCGTTGCTGACGATGAAGCTATATCGGAAGACAATTCCAGCGAAATCTGCTCTGGTTTTTTCTCCGATGACATTTGTCTCACTCCGGTTCCGGTTTGCGGTAACGTTCCTTTTTTACCTGCTCCATTTTGTCCAAAAGTTCTTTTGGCTGAATCAGTTTTTTATCCACCAGCAGGCGAACCAGGGCTTCCTGCGCCAAATTGTTTGAAAGCGCCAGTTCCTCAAAAGTTATCAGCCGCTCCTTGCCATCCACCACCATCTTAAGAGCGTACTTCTTCTCATCGTCCATTATAACTCCTTTATACTTAGTCCCTCGTTCAGGCGTCCCTGACGGTACCCCTCAAGGTCGACGGCGACGTATTTGAAACCGGCCCCTTTAACAACCTCGATGATTTTCTGATGCAACCCATTGCCAAAGACTCGGGCTATATCCTGCGGCGGCAACTCCAGCCGCGCGACGTCGTTATGATAGCGCACCCGAAACCCGCTCAGTCCCAGCGCTCTCAAACCCGATTCAGCGGCATCAATCTGGCGGAGCCGTTCTACTGTAACCGATATTCCATAAGGTATCCGCGATGCCAGACAGGCCGCGGCCGGTTTCTCAGAAAATGAAAGGCGGTATTTGCGCGCCAGAGCGCGCACATCTTCCTTGGCAAAACCAGCCGACACAAAGGGAGAGACGACCTTGTGCTCTTCGGCCGCTTTTCTTCCAGGGCGATAATCTCCCAGGTCGGACAGATTAGTGCCGTCAAAGATGACCGCAACTCCCCGCTCCGCCGCCAGCTGGCTCAATCGGGAATAGAGCTCCCCTTTGCAGTAGTAGCATCGGTCAGGAGCGTTTCGAGCGTAGCGCGGGTCGGCGATTTCATCGGTTCGGATAAATAGATGTCTTTCAGCCGGCAGGCCGATTTCGGCGGCAATTTGGGAGGCGGCTTTTTCCTCATCGGCGGCAAGCGACGGCGATATTGAAGTGACCGCAAGAGTATTTTCGGTGCCGAGGAGTTTGATAGTCGCGAAAAGAACAGTCGCGGAATCAAGCCCTCCTGAAAACGCTACCATTGCGCAGGGAAACTGCCCAATAAAATCGTTCAGGGCTTTTTCTTTTGCGTCAATCATCAGAAACTACCGTCAAAACTCCACCCGACGGGCATCACCCGACTCGATGGTATAAATCGGCATGAAAATATTGTCGCGTTTCTCACCAAATGATACGACCCCGGCGATTCCCCGGTAATCATTTATATTCTTGAGGTATTCGGCGATTTCCGAGCGAGAGTACCGCGAGGACTGCAGCGCCCCGCAAATCAATCCCATGGCGTCATATCCTACCGCTTCCAGATGTCCCGGCTCCCGTCCATATTTGTCGCGAAAATTCTTGGCAAACTGCCGCGCGGCCGGAGTAACGCCGCCATTGACACGCGACGATGTAAAATAACTGGTTTTGAGAACTTCCCGTCCCAGGTCATAAACCTGCTTGTCTCCCCAGCCCTCACTTCCCAGATAGATGGCATCGAGATTGTAAAAATCTATCTGCGGCAGAAGTTGTGTCAGCTGCTCCGGTGATGCCGGAATATAAATGGCATCGATTGCTACCGGGACTTCCTTGGCTTTTATAGTATCGCCTCTTTCGTTTATATAAGTCAGGGAATCGGAAATCCGCCCGATAGCCAAGGACTTTATATCTACAATAATCGGTCCAAAATCAGATTCGCGGGTTCGGAAGTATTCGATTCCCAAGATAGTCCCGCCCAACTCGCGGAAACGGTCGGCAAAGGCTTCGGCCATTGCCAGATTCTCAGATGAGGTCGGCGAGATGATGGCGGCAGTATCGACGCCCAGTTTTCCCCGGGCAAACTCGGCCATTCTAATACCCTGTCGGTCGAGACTCGGCTGCAGTTGAAAACAGGTTCCGGCAAGCTCGGTCAATCCTCCCTGACTGGCGGCAGGCGCAATCAGCGGCAGGTCGCCGCAGGCCAGGACGGCCGAGGCTACCGCTGTCTCTTCGCTGGTCAGCGGTCCTATCGCCGCCGCTACTCCGCCGGCATTGAAACGTTTCATAACTCGGCCCGCTTCCACACTTCGCCCCTTAGTATCAAAAATAAGCGGCGCTATCCGTAATCCGCTTTCCCGCTGGAACCCTTCCAGCATCAACACCGCCCCATCCAGCACCGATTCGCCAAATCGCTGCAGTTCACCCGAAAGGGGCAGTGCGATTCCTATTTCAATCTGTTGCTTCAGGAGAATCTCGGTCTGCGAGAGAAGACGCGAAGCTTCCTCGCCGGGACATTCACTCAAGAGACCGCGTAACGGCTGATAATTCTTTTGTGCCAGAAGGCCCCGGGCAACGGCAAAAATCAAGGGGCATTTCTTTTCTTCCTGATAGGCGGCGTAATTTATCGCTTCCAGAAGACGGCTGCCACCCAGCGACACCGCCGTTTCAATCGATTTAAGCAGAATCTCATTCAGACGGTTGTCGCCGGAAAGTCGATAGGCGCTTAGGTATGACAGCAGCGCCGGGCGGTCCAGCTTTTCTCGATACTGAATATTGCCCCGGAAGAAATGGCTGTAAGGTATAAAGGGCGAGGCGGGATAACTGTCGATTAATCTCTGAAAATCTTCCTGGCTTTCGGTAAGATAACCGACGTAATAGGCGGCTTTTCCTTTGTGAAACAGAAGGGCGTCGGCCATTTCCGGGTCAGTATTGGCGGCATATAGCTGAGTGACAACCTGATACGCTTCGGCATATCGTTTATCCTCCAGTAACTGCTGCACCCGGTCAAGCGTCAGGCGGTCATCGCCGACAGCCGCCGTGCCGAGAATGATGAGGAGTAACCCGAGTCCCGCCGCTAATCTATTTTTAATCACTGTCACTATAATGAATATTTACCGAAATCTTCAGGATTGATCTTCCTCAAACGCTCGGCGAGCGATTCCGGGTCATTGCTCATTTCGGGCGGCTGGTCCTGCTCTTTTAAATTGAACAGCTCCTCGGCCGCATAGATCGGAGCGCCAGCTTTCAACGCCAGAGCAATCGAATCCGAGGGGCGAGCGTCTATGGAAAACTCTTTACTATCCAAATGAAGAATCACCCGGGCGTAGAAGGTCTGCTCCTTCAGCTCCGTAATCTCCACCTTCTCCACCGTGGCATCAAGAGTGGCAATTACAATCTTGAGCAGGTCATGGGTCATCGGCCGCTTGGAGCCGATACCGGACAATTCCATAGCAATCGCCCAGGCTTCGGAGTGACCGATCCAGATCGGAAGCACCTTTTCCATATTGACCGGCTTCAGAATTATAACCGGGGAATTGGTGGTCATATCCAGCGCCAGACCGTCAACTCTCACTTCCAGCATCGCCATCAGAATCAAGCCTTTCTGATAACCCAGGTCTTTACGTTGGCGATTACGTCCTTTTCCACTTTGATCGGGACGGTATAAACGCCCAGCGATTTGATGGGGTCATCAAGCAAAATATTCCGCTTATCGATAACCATTCCCTGAGAGGCTAACTGCTCGGCAATGTTCTGCGCGGTAACGGAACCGAAAATCTTGTCTTCTTCGCCGACCAGCACTTCCACCGTCAGCGACAGCTTTTCCAGCTTATCTTTCATCTGTTCCGCTTCCCGTTTCTTCTTGCGCTCGCGAATCTGGCTTTGCTTCTCGATTTCGCCAATAGCCCTCATGTTCGCTTTCGTGGCAGGAATCGCCAGGTTGCGGGGTATCAGGAAATTCCGACCATACCCGCCCTTGACCTCGATAGTCTGACCGGCTTTGCCGAGGTCGGCGACATCCTGTTTCAAAATTACCTTCATATCTATATCCTTTCTACAATTATTACCCTATCAGTTTTGCCCGGACTTGCCGGAAATCAAAATAACTGTCAAAGAGTCCCACCGCCGCCGCCAGTATCAGACCCGGCACCTGCAAAAACAGAAATCCCACATAAAATAATACTCTTAAAAAGAGCGAAAGTCGCACTTTCCGTAAGTAATATTCCATCGCCGAAAACCCGAAAACGGCATAGAGGGTGCCAAGTAAGAGAAGGGCGTTGTCGGCAATTATTTTAATATTGTCGGCTCCGGTCAGCCGCAAAATGATAATAGCGCCTACCGGATAGACAAAATGAAACGGCATCTTCCAGAAAATGAAATCGACAAAATGCGGCATAAAAACCCCGCTGGCGCGTAGAGCAATATGCAGAAGGACGATAGCCACAAACAGCTGGGTCATTGCCGAAAGAATCAGAAGTGACGGCAAGAGTCGCTTGAACAGCGCCACCATCTGGCCAAGCCAGTGAGCCATACCATCATTGGTACCCGGCGCATTCTCTGCCGGCGGCAGGGTCGATGCCGCCAGACTCTCGAATCTGTCAATTTCCGAGTAGATAAGCTCTTTCTCCATCCAAAAGAAAGTCAGAACAATTAACGCCAGTATCACCGTCGCCGCTATAAAACCGCGCGCCGGTTTGATTCCGGCTGCCAGCATCTTGCCATACAGAGTGCCGCTCACAACCACCTTCGCCCAGACCGCGGTCAAAATCAGGCTCGGTCCAAAAGTGACCGAAGAAATCAGCAGGGAACCGGCGGTGGCGGCTCCCAGCAGAAGATGTTTCCCGCTGAAGGAAAAATAGACTATGAAAAATGTCGCGGCAATCTCCACCAGATACCCTGCCACCGGTATCCCGCCGACAGACGGGAAAATCAGAGCCAGAAATAAACCGGCCGAGATTATCAGCGGGTTTGACAGCCGCCAGTCAGGCATCGGCACCACCAATTAAAATCTAACGATAGATTTCACTGGTGAACGGCATTATCGCTATATGGCGTGCCCGTTTGATGGCGGTGGTCAGCATCCGCTGATGTAGGGCGCAATTACCGGATATCCTTCGGGGAACAATCTTTCCCCGTTCATTTACAAACCGCTTCAAGAATCGTTCATCCAGATAATTGATGGTCTTGATCTTTTCTTCACAGAAACGACAGACACGTTTCCGCCGCCGCTCAAAATCAGGCGCGCTTTCTCTTTCCCGGTAAAATTTTCTTTTAATAGGCATTTCTTAATTTATCCTCAACCTTTCATCAACCGTACCTCGGGCAAATCAAATCCGAGTATCACCGGCTGTCTTATTCTCAATTTACATTTCCTCGTCGTGCCCTTCGGCAACTCCTGTCGCGGTATCGACGTCACCTTTCGGCGATGCCTCGACTGTCTTTTCCGGCTCCGGAGCGGCAATAACTCTCTCCGAACGGCTTTCGGTGGTATCGGAGCCATCCTCGCGCCGTCCGCGCTCCAATTCCTCATCAATATTCCCCTCAAATACTACTGTCAGGTACCGAATATACGGTTCTTCAATCTTGTAAAATCTCTCCAGTTCCGAAAGGACCGTCTGATTTCCCTCGAAAATCAAACGGGTATAGAACCCTTGCGTGCAGCGTTTAATCGGGTACGACAAACGGCGAATGCCCCAGCGATTTTCTCTCAGGACTTTTCCCTGGTAGCGGCTGATAACATCAGACACCGCTTTGATCTGGCGGTCAAAAGTAGCGTCATCGGCTTGTGGGTTGAGAATGAAAGTGGTCTCGTAAAGACGCATTCAAATCCTCCCTATGGACGTTTAAAAGGTTTAAAACGGCCCCAGACTACTGCGCTTCATCCGGAGCAGGGTTATATATACTCATCGCTTTCGCGATATCGAACTTAAGCAAATATAATACAGCCTCCCCCGCCTTTTCAAGCATTTTCTTCTTAATTTCCAATTCATTGTCGGCAAACGGATTAAGGACAAACGAAACAGTATCAACTCCCGGCGGAAGAGGACCAATTCCAAGTCGGAGCCGGGCAATCTCTTCGGTTCCCAAATGATATATGATATCAGCCATCCCGTTATGACCGCCATCGGAACCTTCCGACCGTATTCGCAATCGTCCCAGCGGCAGATTCAAATCATCATACACCACCAGCAGGTCCCTGGGAGTCAGTAGAAATTTCTGCAAAACCTGCTCGGCGGCTTTTCCGGAGTTATTCATATATGTGGTGGGCCAGACCAGGCGAATGAGTTTCCCTTCCAACTCCTTTTCAACTATGTAATAGTCGCCATCGCCCGGCACCGCTTTCAGATTCCATTGGGCGGCAATCGCGTCTAAGAGTTCAAAGCCGAGATTATGCCGCGTTCCCCGATATTTTCGGCCGATATTTCCCAGTCCGATGATAATAGAGGGCATACCAATCATTATCCCAGGCGTCATGCCTTCAGAAGGCGCAAGGAATTGGTCACCACGAAGAGAGAGGAAAAAGCCATTGCCCCGGCCGCTATAACCGGCGACAGGGTCAAACCAAAGAGAGGATAAAGCGCTCCGGCCGCTATCGGAATGGAAATGACGTTATAGAAAAATGCCCAGAAAAGATTCTGTTTGATTGTGCGAAAGGTTTTTCCGGAAATCTCCAGCGCCTCAAGGAGTGATTCCAGATTGTTCTTAACCAGGATAATATCGGCTGACTCCATAGCGACATCGGTTCCGCTTCCCAGCGCCACTCCGATATCAGCGGCGGCCAGCGCCGGGGCGTCATTGATTCCGTCACCGACCATAACCACATTATTTCCGGCGCGACGAAACGCTTCCACAATGACCGCTTTCTGGTCGGGCTTAATCGCGGCTTCAAATCGGTCAATTCCAAGTTGCGCCGCCACTCCCTGGGCGGTTCGATGATTGTCGCCGGTCAGCATAATTACTTCCCGTCCCGACTCTTTCAGTTTGTGCACGACTTCTGAGGCTTCCTCTTTCACTTTATCCCTGAGACTGAAAAAGCCGACCACCTGCCCCTCCACCGCCACAAAAACCACTGTCAGCCCGCGCGACATCGCCTCCTCAGCCGGACCCTCCAGTTCACCCAAGCGGATATTCTCCCGCTGCAAAGCGGCGGCGCTTCCGGCAAGAACCTGCCGCCCCTGGATTTCCCCTTTCAGACCGAATCCGGGGAACTCCTCCAGATTTTTCGGTGATGTCAATTCCGTATTCTGCGAGCGGGCTTTCTCCACAATCCCCAATGCCAGCGGATGTGTTGACCCGGACTCCAGTGACGCCCCCATCTCGAATAACAGGTCTTCCTCGTCGGGATTGACCGTTCGGAAATCGACCACTTCGAAATGCCCCGCGGTCAAGGTTCCGGTTTTATCAAAAATGACCTGCTTTGATTTGGCGGCATTCTCGAGGATATCCCCGCCCCGGATATAAATACCCCGTCGCGCCGCTTTGCCGGTTCCGGCAAGGATGGCTGTCGGGGTTGCCAGCCCCAGGGCACAGGGGCAGGCGATTATCAAGACGGCAACCGGCGCTTTGAGAAGCATCAGATTGTCTGGGTCGAGGAAAAACCAGGCCACAAACGTGATAACGGCAATAATGAGGACTATCGGCACAAAAATGCCGGCGATGCGGTCGGCAAGTTTTTGCACCGGCGCTTTACGGCCCTGCGCTTCGGATACCAGGCGAATAATCTGTGCGAGAAATGTCTCCTCGCCGGTTCCGGTCACCTCAAATCGAAATGACCGGTTGCCGTTGACCGAGCCGCCGAAGACCATATCCCCCGCTTTCTTGTCCACCGGTACCGATTCTCCGGTCAACATCGACTCATCAATAGACGGGCTCCCTTCGATTATTCTGCCGTCGGCAGGGATTTTCTCGCCCGCCTTCACCACCAGAACCATGCCGGCCGTGATGGCGGTTCGCGAGATTACTTTTTCCAGCCCGTCTATGACGGCAACCGCGGTATCCGGCTGGAGTCTCATCAAGGCTCCAATAGCATCCCGGGCTTTTCCCTTCGCTCTACTCTCCAGAAATCTTCCCAAAAGTATCAGCGTCACAATCGCCGCCGCCGTCTCGAAGTAATAATGAGCCTGATGAGTATGCTCCCCCAGAAGCGTTTGAAATAAGACAAAACTGCTAAATAAGAAAGCCGCCAGGGAACCGAGGGCAATCAGGGAGTTCATATTGGCGCGGAAATGACGAGCCTGCCTCCAGGCATCGGCAAAAATCTCCCGTCCGGAATAAAACAGGACCGGAACGGTAAGCAAGAAAAGGATTCCCCCCTCCAGTCGCGGCTCCAGACGCAGCTGCGACCAGAGCATCCCGCCCATGCTGAGAATCATAATCGGGGCGGCAAATAAGACGGAGGTAATGAAGTTTCGCTTCGCGGCTTTTGCCTCCTGGGCGAAATCGTCAGAGGCAAACGCGGCCGGTGTTGCCCCATAACCTAGCTCAGATATAGTCCCGTATATCGCCTTTTCTTCGACCTCCTCGGGGCGGAATTCGACCCGGGCTGTTCCCAGAGCGTAATTTACCGCGACCTGATTGATACCCTCAACGTCCGAGAGTTCCCGCTCAATATTAGCGGCGCAGGAAGCGCAATGCATCCCGGAAATCTTTAAGTTTAATTCTCTGGACTCAGCCATAATTGCGGAGGATAATCAGGAGAATTGAAGCAGAAAAGGCAAACGAATTATTTCGCTCGCCTTTTCGGTCATCTGCTGGAAGAGTCTATTTAAAGCCGAGCGTTATTAGAAGCTGCGGGCATTTTTTGAGAAGCTCTTTGCGGATTTTTGCCCGCGCCCGATGAAGATACCAGCGGACAGTTGCCTCCGGCATATTCATGATATTGGCGACATCGTCAATATGACAGCCGTCCACATCGCGCAGCATAAAAGCCGAGCGCTGTTTGTCATTCAGGGAGCCGGCTGCTTCATCGATATACTGACGCAAACGGTCCCTCTGAAAGGAGACTTCCGGGGTATCATGCTTATCATCGGCTTTTTCCGGAATGTTGTCTATCGATTCATGATGGTACCGGTGATGTTTCCGCATGTAGTCGATGGATGCGTTGACGGTAATCCGATAAAGCCAGGTATAAAACTTCTTCGACTCGTCATAGCGCCAAATATTCCGGCTGGTCTTGACAAAGACATTCTGGGTAATATCGGCCGCTTCATCATAGTCACCGACCATTTTATAAGCCAGCGATGCCACCTGATTGCGGTACAGACGAACCAACTCGGAGAAGGCATTCTTATCGCCTTTCTTTATCCGGGCGATAATTTCCTTGGTTTCCTGCTCAAAGTGATCATCCTCCCGGGCAGCGACCGGCGGAAGGTTCTTGGAATCTATTGGGGTCTTCATATTGCCTCTATGCTAAATAGGATATCATAGACAATATTAGTATATTTTATAATTTAAACAAGGGGATTTTTCAATAGTTCCCAAAAAAGGACAGCCAAATAAGACGCCATCATAAAGCGATTCTGAGTGTCGCCCAAATCTTCTGCCGGGTAATTTATTGCATATCAAATACTTACAGACAAGAAAAAGAAATCGCCCCTTTTTCTTCAAAAAGAGGCGATAATCAAAACTGGAGTAATACGAAAATTTTTCGGTTAATTGATATTAATAATGTAATCGAACGGATTCACCGCCTTGCCATCTTTGATTACTTCATAATGAAGGTGCGGTCCGGTGGAGTAACCGGTTGAACCGACATACCCTATAACTGTCCCCCGTTTGACCTCCTGCCCCCGGACCACTTTGATTTTGCTCATATGGCCGTACCTGGTTTCGAACCCGAACCCATGGTTAATCGTAACCATATTTCCCATTCCGCCGGGGGAAAAGGCGGCATAAGTAACTTTACCGTCGGCGGCGGCATATATCGGGGTGCCGGTCCGATTGGCGATATCGATACCGCTGTGGAATTGGCGATTCCCGGTAAAGGGGTCAAATTTCATTCCGAAACCACGGCTCTGATATCCGCGGGTCGGCATAATAGAGGGGGTGTGATCCAGTATGGTTTTCTTATCCATCAACGATTCATAGACTTCTTCATACTTCTGCTGTTCATAATCAGAAAGCCTCAGCAGCGCCTCGACGTCGTTTTCCACGGCGCTGGCGGTTTGCATCGCGTCAGAATAAACTGACAAATTCGGGTTTTCCGGACCGCCAATACCGAGTTGGCGCTCATCCAAACTGATCTCCGGAAGACTGAAAATGTTCCTTATCACTATCTCCTTGGCGACCAGCTCATCATAAGAGGCCGCAATTTTCGATATCTTCCCCTTGACTGTTTCAAACTTCTCCGCCAGGGTTTGATTCTCTGCCCGGAGTTTCTTAATCTCCAGGATAGAGACTTGCGATTTGAGGAATGAGGTGGTCAGGAAGATATTGGCGATAAAGATGAATGCTACCAGAATGGCACACCCGAGAATGAGGCGATAAGAAATAGAAAACTGACGCAACTTATCGCGGCTATCAGTAATCAGCATAAAAGAGAGCTTCTTCTTAAGCATAACCTTTCCCTACCTTGTCAACTGACTGCCCGAACTCGGGAGATTCCATGTGCAAGTCAAAAGTTTGCCGAAAATAAGCGAAACTCCCTGTCAAGTCAACTAAAATAATTGGCTAAACCCTAAGGTTTTCTTCTAAGTCCTTATTTGATGAGCTGATACTCACGTTTCAGGACTTTGTTGACAACCCTTATGAACTTCTCGCCGTTAAGGTTTTGGAGACTGTAGAGGTGCCAGTAAAGTTTCCGCGGCACAATCACAGCCTTCCGTTTCTTGCTTTCAGAAGTCATCTCCTACCTCGCGGTCAGTTTCTATGCTGAGCCGACCGGTATGGGACAACCCCTATTACCTGAATATCGACCCTATTCATAGAAATGTTAATACCTCTGCCGCTATCTGACCGCATAATATATGCCTTGATGGCGCCCTGACAAAAAATGCGCACTCATCGATTATGTTGTTATTTAACAACAAGATAACAGCCTGATTGACTGTTGATTATTGCACAAGGTATGCTTCTTAGAACCAGAATTATGGGATACAACCGATATCTTTTGACCGACACTCAATAGTCTATTTTGCGTCCGGGGGCGCTTGACTTTGATGACAGCTCAACTTAATTTGGCGCCAGATTAAACTGCGAAATCTCAAAAGGGAAAACCTGATGAAACTTCTGAAAAATAGAACCGCCTTTATCACCGGGGCGTCGGCCGGAATCGGCGAAGCGACTGCTACGCTATTTGCCGAACAGGGGGCTAACCTGGTTCTGGCGGCAAGGCGCGGCGACCGGGTCCGCAATCTCGCCGAAAAGTTGCGGAAAGAGAACCAAATTGATATTCATTTTTTCCAGCTCGATGTTCGCAATCAGCGGGAGGTCGAAACGACGCTGAACGGTTTGCCGGATGAATGGAAGAGAATTGATATTCTGATAAACAATGCCGGTTTAAGCCGCGGGCTGGATAAGCTTCACGAGGGGAAATTGTCGGACTGGGAAGAGATGATAGATACCAATATAAAAGGGCTTCTTTATGTCAGCCGGGTGGTAATCCCCTGGATGGTCCAGCGGGGAAAGGGGGATATTGTCAATATCGGCTCCATCGCCGGGCATGAGCTCTATCCGGGCGGCAATGTTTACTGCGCCACCAAGTTTGCGGTGGATGCCCTCACCAAAGGGATGCAGATAGACCTGGTCGATTCGCCTCTTCGGGTCAGTACCGTTGACCCCGGAATGGTCGAAACCGAATTCTCCATGGTTCGTTTCCATGGCGATAAGGAACGGGCGAAGAAAGTCTATAAGGGAATTCAGCCGCTGACCGGGCGCGATGTCGCCGAAGCGATTCTCTTCTGCGTTACCCGTCCACCCCATGTCAATATCCATCAGGTCCGCATAATGCCGACCAACCAGGCTGGCGCCATGGTGGTGCATCGGAAAGAGTAATGCCGCTTGACAGGATACCAAAGGGGGTTATATTGAACTGATATAAATATTTCCCAATCCCGGAGGGATCCTATGTCTCGCAGGTTTATTTTACTTGTCGTTTTCTTCCTCACTTTTGTTTGCGCCTTTACTGCTCAGGCTATTGATTTTACCAGAGGAATTATTTCGGACGTCCCGGAGCAGGTCATGACCCAGCAGTTTGGGCGAATTCCACCGTCACAGTTGACTCCGCAGGACAGCGCCGCTATTGCGGCATATCGCTTTACCGGCGATACGGTCAAAGTTCTGGCCATCCTGGTTCGCTGGTACAACCGATGGAACACCTATCCTCGCGAAACTTTTGACAGTTTGATGTTCTCCCGCAATCTCTATCCGGGCGGCTCGGTAGCCGATTATTACAATGAAGTGTCATATGGGCAAGTGGCGGTGACCGGTGACGTCCTCGAATGGCATACAGGGGAATGGTATACAAGCAATTATAATTTCGAGCAGCTGCTTTATGAACTTGACCCGTACATAGACTTCTCGCAGTATGACGCCAATGGCGACGGCGATGTCGATGCGGTGGTTTTTATCCGGGCAGGCAACGGGCAGGAGGACAGTCGCAATCCCGCCGATATCTGGTCTTATGCCTATACTTACGGTCTGAATGGCGGTCCGGGACCTTTTGACGGTGTCTATGTTTCGCACTGGAACACCTCCCCGGAAACCCGTCCCCTCCGTGATACTCTCAATCCCACCCTGTTCTCCGGGTTTGATTCCCTCAACAATATCCGGGTCTTTGTACACGAATTAGGACACAATGTCGGTCTTCCTGACCTATATGACTACGACAGCAAACTGGAGACTTACACTTATTATACTCCCAACGACGAAAATGACCACCCCCTCTACGACTGGTGCGTAATGGGGTATGGCGGATACGGCATTTTCTCTCTGAAATCAAAAAATCCCTCTCATTTCAGCGGTTGGTGCAAGAAAGAAGCCGGCTGGGTCAACCCGATACTTCTTGAAGAGTCTGAATATAATGCCCTTACCATTTATGATATTGAGACTCATCCGGACAGTTCCTTGTATATTTTGCCTATCAATCTCGCTAACGGCGAATATTTTCTTCTGGAGTATCGCAATCCGCAGGCAAGCGGAATGTTCGACAAATTCGATTCTGATTTCAGCGTCTATTTTCATCCGCTGCTGAAATTCGGTCATGACCCTCTCGACCGGGGACTTCTGATAACGCATGTCCACGATTCGCTTGGCGCCTACTATTGGCGCATCAATTACGGTCTTCCCTGGTACTCGCATTACACGGTTGCCGTGGAAGATGCCGGTTACAACCCCTCTCGGAATCATACCACCAATCCCGAAGGGCATGTTACCGACAGCGCCCAGTGGTGGTACCCCTATGAAACTCGCAAAGGGGCGCTTTTTTCCAACGCCGTGGACGGTCAAAGCACTTTTGCTCCCAACACTGTTCCCAGCAGTGACGGCTACTACGCCCCCACCGGTATTACAGTCAGGGTCGATTCGATTGTGAATGAGAAACTGTATGCATATGTCATCTTCGACCGCGACAATGACGGTATCGCCAACATCGCGGACAACTGCCCTGATGCAGGCAACACCGGACAGCAAAATAGCGATAGCGACCCGTTGGGAGACGCCTGCGATAACTGTCCGTCTGTTGCCAACCTTGACCAGGCCGATGGCGACTCTGATGGTGTCGGCGACGCCTGTGATAACTGCCCCCTGGATTATAATCCGGGTCAGGAGGATAGTAACAGCAATGGGGTAGGTAATGCCTGTGATTTCATGTGCGGCGATGCCAATGGGAATTATTCTCTGAACATTCTTGACGCCACCTTTATTATATCCTATCTCTTCAAGTCGGGACCGCCCCCGGTTCCCATAGAGGCTGGTGACGCCAACGGCAACGGCTCGATTAACATTCTTGATGCTACTTATCTGATTTCCCATCTCTTCAAAGATGGTCCGGAGCCGATCTGCCCGTAAAAGGCGAATTGACCCAGGTCTCATCCGCTGAGAGGCAGATGAGACCTGATGTATCAATTTGACTTATTTGAATATTTCTGCGAAGAATTGCTTCATTGCCTCCCAACTGCGACGATCGGCATTAGCATTGTAGGCGGCTCCTTTAGAGGGGTCGTTGCCGGCGTCGGGATTGGTGAAACTATGCACCGCTCCGCCGTACGCAATAAACTGCCAGTCAACTCTTGCCTGACGTAACTGATTCTGAAAATCAGCCACCTGCTCGGTCGGGACATAGGGGTCATCGCCGCCGTGGCAAATCAAGACTTTCGCTTTGATATTTTTGGTATCATCCGGGTTGGGCATATCCAGCCCCCCGTGAAAACTGACCACCCCGGCAACATCGGCACCGGCGCGGGCAAGCTCCAGTGCGGTCGTACCGCCGAAGCAGTATCCGATAGCGGCAATCTTCTTTGGGTCAACCAGACGATTCTTTTTCAACTGCTCCAATCCCGCCAGTGCCCGTGCCCGCAATAACGGTCTGTCCCCTTTATATTTTGCCGCCTGCTCCGAGGCTTCCTGAACGCTGGTTGGGCGCACTCCTTTGCCGAAAATATCAGCCGCGAAGGCGACATACCCCATCTCGGCAAGCATCACCGCCCGTCGCTTCGTATAATCATTGATCCCCATCCATTCATGCACGATAAGTACGCCGGGACGGGAATTAGATGAGGCGTCATCATAAGCCAGAAATCCTTCCAGAACGGTGCTACCTTCCCTGTATTCTACCGTCTCGGTTTTCAACGCGGCATAAGATACTGCCGTTACAAATATGCTGAAAAAAACTGCTGTTAAGATTCTCATCACAACTCCTTTCCTGATTCTTATTTACTTATACGCAAGGGAATCCCGGGCGAGGAAGTAACTTTGACTGAAGTATTGTCGGGATGTTTGCCCAATAAAAAATGCGCCATCAAGGACTCGAACCTTGGGCCCGCTGATTAAGAGTCAGCTGCTCTACCAACTGAGCTAATGGCGCAATTTATATGAGGGTGGATGGGATCGAACCATCGGCCACCTGCTTAAAAGGCAGATGCTCTACCACTGAGCTACACCCCCAGCCTGTCCCGCTTTTAGACGAGACAACAATTTTTTGATTCCGCCTGGCGGAATTTCCAATCGGGTAGTCACCCAAAATATATAACCCGACCGATATGTCAAGCCGCTTTTTGAAACATTCCTCAAAATATACGATAACGCTCCGTAATCGGAATGGATACAAATCTCTCACTTCCTGACCGAACAAAAAAGGCGGCATTTCTGCCGCCCTGTATGAAATCTGTGACCCAGAATTACTTGATTCCCAGCAATTCCACTTCGAAAATCAGGGTCGAATTGGCCGGAATCAGCCCACCGCCAACCGCTCTCTGCCCATAAGCCAGATCCGGAGGAATAATCAGTTTCCGTTTGCCACCGACTTTCATCGACATTACCCCTTCATCCCATCCCTTTATGACCTGACCGGTTCCGATATTGAATTCGAACGGCTGCCCCCGGTCCACGGAACTGTCGAACTTCTTGCCATCAAGAAGCCATCCGGTATAATGCACCGAGACCTTGTCCCCTTTCTTGGGAGAGGCGCCGGTTCCGACTTTTAAATCGACATATTTCAAGCCTGTCTCTGTGGCAATTTCTTTCGCTTCCATTTTTGCCGCCTTTTCTGCTTTCTTCTCGGTTGCTTTAGCGGCTTTTTCGGTTTCGAGCGCCGCTTTCTTGGCTTCCTGCTCCGCTTTGTTGACTTCCGCCGGAGCCGCCGGCGCAGCCTGCTCCGCTTTCATCTTTGCCTCAACTTTCATCTTCTCAGCGCCGGCTTTGACGCTGTCAGCCATCTTTTGCTCGTCAGCGCCCACGCCAACCGCCAGCAGGAACGACAGAAATAATGATACCAACATCTTTTTCCTCCAGATTGGTTTTAACATTGCCTGATAATAAATAATGCCGCGGCGTTTGTCCAGCCGGAACGGCATAATATTGCGAGGGCATTCATATCCGCTCTTACATTTGGAAACCGATAAAGTTTCGAATATTCTTGAGACCAATCACCGGTCGGTTTCCGGTCAAATGTGATTTCAATCTGATTGACAGTCACATTAATTCAGTTAGATTCATTAATAGGAGAGCGCGCTGCAACAATGCGCCATAGCCGCCGTATAATTGATATAATTGACTGATTTTATCCACTATGTGGTCCGATATCGAACTTAAACTAAATATCCTCACAATATATTGTAATTTAATTGAAAGGAGACACTATGAACGGAGTATGTCACATTGAGCTGCCCTGCTCAGACATCAGCAAGATGAAGGATTTTTACAGTACTGTATTCGGCTGGGAAACGCAGTATATCCCGGAGATGGATTATGGGATGTGGAAAGCCCCCGAGGGTGTGGGGGGAGGATTTGCCAAGAACCTGAAACCGGCGACTAAAGGGAGCGGTGTTCTCTTTCATATTCAGGTTGACGACATAGATAGCACCCTCAAAATGATTGAAAAAAGTGGCGGCAGGACAGTCCAGGGGAAAACCCAGATTCCCAATATTGGCCATTACGCCATCTTCAGCGATATCGCCGGAAATGAGATAGGGATTTTTCAGGGTTAGCCTGACCTGAAAGCTCATTTTGATTGGTCAAGACCGACGACGGCACTACCATGCCGGTCGCGCGGTCTTGATTTTTTTTTGGCAGAGCGGTCATATTGATTTCAATAGATATTTCTGGTACCATTTAATATATTTGAGAAAGCACTATGAACCGAACTGGGTGGAACTATGCGTCTATTATTATTCCTTACAATGACCGGACTGGGTTGCCTGCTCTCCGCCTGCGCCGGGAAATCCGGCAATGAAATGAGGACCCTCTTTCCCCAATCGATTGACAACTACGCCATCGGCGACACTGTCTCATACAACTCTGAAACCATCTTTGATTATATTGACGGCGCCGGGGAAGTTTATCTCTCTTACGGACTCAAAAAAGTAACGGTCGCGACGTACGCTCGCCCCGATTCTCCCGATATAACCGCCGAAATTTTTGAGATGGGAAGTTCCGGGGATGCCTACGGCGTTTTCAGTTTCTCCCGCGAATCGGAAGAATCCGGTATCGGCGGCGGTTTTGAGTTCCGAAGCACGCTTCTGAAATTCTGGAAAGGAGAATATTATATCTCTATTCAATCGATGGAGATCGACGAAGAGTTGAAGCGGACCTTTCTCAATCTGGCAAAAAAGATTGATTCGCTTCTTCCCCCCGATGGCGTAAAACCGTCTTTGCTGAATCTCCTGCCGCGGGAGAACCTCATCGCCGGCAGCGAAATCTACTTTCACCTCTTTCCGATACTCAATAATATCTATTTTATAGCGGAATCGAATATTCTCAAGTTGGATAAAAGCACCGATGCCGTCCTGGCGAGGTATCAACCGGGTGCGGTTTTTCTTCTGCTTGTCGATTATAAGTCGGCGGAAAGAGCCGATTCCGCTTACGCCGACTTTCTGTCACAATATATCAAAGACCCTTCCGGCATGGTACAAACCGAAAATGGGAAATGGAGCGGCTGTGTTCGAAAGGGTAACTTTTTGACGGTAGTCTTTGATGCCGCGACCAAGGAGGATGGGCAGTCCCTTCTGGATAAAACAGGAACATCGCTAAAATAGATGAGGCGACTATGAAAAAGGCAAACTCTGTTGTTACGCGGCGTGAATTTCTGAAGACCGGCGCCGTGGTTGCGGTTGGTTTGGCAGCCGGATTGCCGTCGCTGGCGGAAGAGCTGGCGACCCCGCTTTACACCAGTAGGGTGATTCTTATCCGGGATAAGAACGTTGTCGGCTCCGATGGCGCAATCAACGGCGAGATTATTCAGAAAATGCTCGATGATGCTGTATGCGCTTTCTTTGATACTAAAACGCCACAGGAGGGTTGGAAAAAGATAATCAAGCCGGAGGATATAGTCGGCATCAAGAGCAATGTCTGGAAATATCTGCCGACACCCTCCGTTCTGGAGGATGCCATCAGGACGCGCCTGATGGAAGTTGGAGTCGATGCCGCTAATATTTCGGTCGACGACCGCAATGTTCTGGACAACCCGGTCTTTCAAAAAGCGACAGCATTGATAAATACCCGCCCCATGCGAACCCATGCCTGGTCGGGGGTGGGAAGTCTAATCAAGAACTATATCATGTTCGTGGAGGAGCCCTCGGATTATCATGATAACTCCTGCGCTCCCCTGGGCGCCATCTGGCATCTGCCGCATGTCAAAGACAAAACCCGTTTGAATATTCTGGTGATGCTGACACCGCAGTTTCATAACGCCGGACCGCATCATTTCGACAAAGAATATACCTGGAATTATGGAGGTTTAATAGTCAGCGCCGACCCGGTGGCGGCCGATACGGTCGGTCTGCGAATAATCCAGGAGAAACGAAAACGGTACTACGGCGATGACCGCCCGCTCCGTCCCTCGGCGCACCATATCGCTATCGCCGATACTAAATACAATCTTGGCGCCAGC
>JBFMEF010000170.1 GCA_040753495.1 Candidatus Zixiibacteriota bacterium | reverse complement strand
TGAAACTGGGCTGGGTTCTGGCGCAGACAACCGAGCCAAAGAAAGTCCGGGAGATGATGCTATCGCCGATAGCCGGCGAAATTACGGAGCGGGAGCCATTTGACGGGTACCTGATTCTGCAGGGGGGTCTCCCCGAAGTCGAAAAATTCATAGGCCAGTACCATAGATGATTTTCCCGTCATTCCGAATCGGAGGCTTTGTCAGCCGATGGCGGGTCAAAGCAATCTCTAGGTAGGTCGGGTTCCGAGTCACTTCTTCTCTCTTGGGACGAGAAATCCGGCCCCAGGGAAACGGATACTGGCACATCTATTTCCACCACCATTTTGTTAGAGAAATAATATTGACCAAACCAATTCAAAGTGTAACCCATGTCCCGGAACAATTGTAACCTATCTATTGACATTATACACCCCTTCCTGACACCATATCGTTTCCGCCGGGAAATGATACCCCCGTTCCCCTCTTGCCAACCCGCATAACATCCTTATATTAAATCAACCGTTCGAGGAGGACTATATGCCGTCTCTCTGTAAGGCGACAGCTTTCATTATTTCACTCGCGTTCTCTCTGGTCATTCTCGCCCCGGCGCCACTGCGCGCCTATGAGCCGTCCGAGGATTTCCAGTTCATCCGCACCGGACCCGGCCTTTCTCTGCACAAAGAGCTTTTCATGCTCCCGGCCACCATCTCCGGCGCCTATAGCGGCCCCCAGACTGAAGCTGTCTTCCAGATGAGCGCCAAACACCGTATCCTCGGCCTCCCGCTTTACTTTGCTTACACCCAGATTTCCTTCTGGCAGGCGTACGATGCGCGAAACTCCGCCCCGTTCCGCGAGACCAACTATAATCCCGAAATCTTCTTCCGCCCCAAAACTCTCCCTTTCTCCTCTGGGCAAGTCGGCGCCGATATCGGCTTTGAGCATGAATCGAACGGCCAGAGACCGCCGATTTCTCGAAGCTGGAACTTGATTTATATCTCCCCTTATTATCTTCGCCCAAATTTACTGCTCTATCTCAAACTCCGCTACCGCCTCCCGGAGGATGACAAAACCGACCCGCTCGATGCGGCCGGAGACGACAATCCTGATATTACCGATTACCTCGGGTACAGCGACCTGCAATTATTCTATCGTCTCCCCTGGCATCATCTCGTCCGCCTGATGCTTCGCGGCAATATCAGCACCGGCAAGGGCGGCTTTCTCGCCACTTACAGCTTCCCGGTCGAAATCGGCGACTTGAGTCATTTTTACTTGCGCGTCTCCCACGGCTACGGCGAGAGCATTGTCGATTACAGACGCTCCCTCACCCGCGTCGGATTCGGGATAATGTTTTCAAGATAAGGTGTCAAATGAAGACGGCAGTAATATTCGTCGCGATAATCGCGCTGTCAAGCGCGTCGAGGCCTGAGGAAATTGCGTCTCGGAGTGAACATGGCGCTATAGCCTCTACCATCATTTGCCTGAAGATTATCCCGACGTAACCCCCCCGAGCATCCTTTTGACATCCCTCTTTTGAAACCTTATATTCTCCCCAACCTATAATTATAGATATATGGCAAATTTCTTAACGAGACTTTTCGGCACCAAACATGAGCGGGATATCAAAGCGATTCGCCCGCTGGTCGATGAAATAAATGAGCATTTCAGTGAGCTTGCGGCGCTTACTGATGAGCAGCTTGCCGCCAAGAGCGAGGAATTGAGGAAACGTCTTGCCGACGGCGAAACGACCGATGACCTCTTGCCTGAAGCGTTTGCCGTCGTCAAAGATACCTGCCGACGACTGGTCGGCAAATCCTGGGAAGTAGTCGGTATCAAGACCGAATGGAATATGGTTCCGTACGATGTTCAGCTTATCGGCGGCATTGTCCTTCACCAGGGGAAAATCGCCGAGATGGCCACCGGTGAAGGGAAAACGCTGGTCGCCACTCTGCCGACTTACCTGAACGCCCTTACCGGACGGGGAGTCCATATAGTCACCGTCAACGATTATCTTGCCAAGCGTGACAGCCAGTGGATGGGGGAGATATTCAAGTTTCTCGGGCTGACGGTCGGCTGTATCCAGAACGATATGGACAGCGCCGCCCGCAAGGTTGAATATGGCAAGGATATCACCTATGGCACTAATAATGAGTTCGGCTTCGATTACCTTCGCGATAACATGGCGCAAACGGCGGAAGACCGTGTCCAGCGCGGATTCTTTTATGCTATAGTTGACGAGGTTGACTCGGTCTTAATCGACGAAGCCCGCACCCCGCTAATCATTTCCGGACAGGTCGAAAGTTCTCTCCACCAGCGGTTTGCCGAGATGCAGCCGATTGTTTCCACTCTGGTTCGCAAGCAGACCAACCTGATAAACGAAAAGATTGCCCAGGCGGAAAAACTGCTTGAGCGGGAAGATGGCGATGGCCATTATGAAGCGGGGCGGCTTCTTCTCGCCGTCAGCCGTGGCGCTCCCAAGAACAAGAAGTATCTCAAACTAATCAAAGAAGGCGGTGTCAAGGGACTCATCGAGAGAGTCGAATCGGACTATCTTCGCGAAAAGAAGATGTACGAAATCGATGAAACGTTGTATTATGTTATCGATGAGCGCGAGAACAGCATCAGTCTGACCGACCACGGCCGCGCCCAGTTCTCCAAAGCGGAGCAGGAACTTTTTGAAATTCCCGACCTCTCCGAAGGCCTCTCCGAAATCGAAGGGGACAGCACGCTTGCCCCGGAAGAAAAAACCAGCCGCACCGATGAGCTTTATCGCCTCCACTCCGAGCGCTCCGAAAAGGTCCACTCCATAAGCCAGATATTGAAGGCTTATACCCTATTTGAGAAAGATGTCGAATATGTCGTGCAGGACGGCAAAATCCTGATTGTCGATGAGTTTACCGGACGGCTGATGCCGGGACGACGATACTCCGATGGGTTACATCAGGCGATAGAAGCCAAAGAGAAAGTCAAAATCGAGGGAGAATCGCAGACTCTGGCGACCATCACTCTCCAGAACTATTTCCGGATGTACGAAAAACTTGCCGGCATGACCGGCACCGCCGAGACCGAAGCGCAGGAATTCTGGGACATTTACAAACTCGATGTCGTATCCATTCCGACCAATGAGCCGGTTCGGCGAATTGATTTCAATGATGAGGTCTATCTTACTCGCCGAGAAAAGTACAACGCCATCATCGAAGAAATAATCGAGTGCTACAACTCCAAAAGGCCGGTGCTGGTTGGCACCATTTCGGTTGAAGTATCGGAGACGCTGTCCCGTATGCTCAAGCGCTCCGGCGTGCCGCACAATGTCCTGAATGCCAAATACCACCAAATGGAAGCCGAGATAGTCTCCAAAGCCGGTCAGCCCGGCGCGGTTACTATTGCGACCAATATGGCCGGGCGTGGCACCGATATCAAACTGGGACCGGGCGTAGTGAAACATCAAAACTGCGCCCTGCTGAAACCGCGCCAGGATGAAGAGATTTGCCCCTTTATCAAAGAACTCAAATGCCACGAAAAAGTCCCCTGCGGGCTGCATATTATTGGCACGGAACGTCATGAATCCCGACGGATTGACCGTCAGTTGCGCGGTCGCTCCGGCCGTCAGGGCGACCCCGGCTCCTCCAAATTCTATCTCTCACTCGAAGACGACCTGATGCGCCTCTTTGGCTCCGACCGGCTGGCGCGCGTTATGGACCGTCTCGGTGTCAAAGAAGGGGAAGTCATCACTCACGGCATGGTGACCAAGGCTATTGAGCGCGCCCAGCGGCGTGTCGAAATGCAGAACTTTGCCATCAGAAAACATACCCTCGAGTATGACAACGTGATGAACTCCCAGCGCGAGGTGGTTTATGACCGGCGACTGGCGGCTCTGGAGCGGACGTCAATAAAAGAAGAAATTCTCGAACTTATCGATTCGGTCCTGCAGTCGCTGATAGACAAATATTGCCCGGAAAAGGAATACGCCGAAAACTGGGACTGGACCAATCTCAAGAGCGAACTGCTCCATATCTTTCTTCTGAATCTCGATATTAAAGAAGCCGATATTCCCGCCCTCTCGCCTGATAGACTATTCGAGCAGGTCAAAGGGGCGGTCATGCATTTCTACAACCAGAAAGAGAAACTGTACGGCGAGGAAATAATGCGCCGTCTGGAGCGGTATGCGGTGTTGATGACTATAGACAAGCATTGGCGCGACCATATGTACGAAATGGACCAGCTCAAGACCGGCATCGGGCTGCGGGCTTACGGCCAGCGCGACCCATTGGTCGAATATAAGCGCGAGGCATATCGTCTTTTCGCCGAGATGATTGAAGGGGTTGATAAAGAAATCGTCTCCATGGTCTATAAACTGCAGGTCAATATGCCGGAGCGCTCCCGCGAGGAGCGTCGCCGTGAACTGGCCCGAGCCGGCATGGTGGCATCACATCAGGAATCGACCGGCATGGGCTTCGGCTCGGCCCGGGCTGCCGCCGAGGATGCGCCACCCCCGGCTTCCGGCGGTGAAACAGTTATGGCGCAGGGGGCGCAGCGCGGTAAGGCTCAGCCTTTCAAACGGGACGGGCAGAAGGTCGGTCGTAACGACCCTTGTCCCTGCGGCTCCGGCAAGAAGTACAAGAAATGCCACGGGGCGGGCGAAGGGTAATCCACGAAAGTCCCTCTCTCTGACCAACGGGAAGAGAACCAGAGAAGTCGAGGATAAAAAGTCGTGGAGGCTTGACTGAAGCAGGGCTTTAAGCCTGAATCGAGTTAGAGGTCAAGATTCACGGCAGCTTTAGTCTCTCAATATTGCATTATCAAATCTGTATTGGACACGGAAACTGATGTAATTGACGCCTCGTAAGCATAATGTCAGAGCGACTCAAATAAGGAATAATGACGAAAGGACAGAATATGAGACAGGCCGTCGCTGGCAGGATTACGGTTTTTATTATGACGTTCGCTTGCGTTTTGTCAACTATCGGAACTCAAGCCACGCTAGCAGAATCAGGTCCCTCTTTTTCTGTCAGTTATGACCTGCTTCCATACCAGGACTTTGATGAACCAATAATTGACACGGTGGTGGGAACAGATACAACCTATCTTAATCATCCGCAGGCGCAACTTAGAAAACTGAGGGGTTCTCTCTCGCTTCCCATTGTTATCTGGAAAGACAGGACGGTGCTGGTCAATGATTTTTCCTATCAACTTATTGAGTTCCGTTATCGTGAACTGGTCTATCCACTGGAGAGACTTCAGTCGGCCAGTTACACCCTGATGCTGCAGCATCGCTTGTCGCAGAAGTGGTCGGTCTGGGCGCTGGGCACTCCGACTCTGGCATCGGACCTTCAGGCTGAGATTTCCCAGGATGATTTTAATTTCCAGGCGGCGGCAGTCTTCATTCGCCACTTTAGCGAAAGATTTTCGCTTGGATTCGGCGCGGCTTATACCACCCTGTTTGGAAGCGGTGAATTTGTTCCCTTACTTGCTTTCGACTGGAATAACGGCAGAAATCTGGCTGCCAGGGGAATCATTCCAAACAATCTGGAATTATGGTATCGTCCGGCCGCGGCAATTGATGTGGGTCTGGTTCTTTCCGGTGACGGGAATAATTTTCGGGGGGACCCGGATATCTACCTCGTGCCGAATCCTGAAGTGCGATACACGATGTTGACTGCCGGAGCGGCAATCAAAATAAGTTTGACAAAATTCACTCGTCTGCAAGTGGAGTCCGGGATAATCGCTCTGCACAGGTTTGAATTCTTTGATGGGGATACCGAAACCTCATCGTATGACCTCAAGCCCAACCAGTATGCTCGAATTGGCTTGCGCTTCGGAGGATGAGCGTAATGTCGATTCCGCAAGTCTGGAACTATACAGAGGGGGGAGTTAGTCAGATGCTGCGCGCCATCAGAAAACGGCTCCCGGCCCCGCGTAGGGTACCCAGACAATATTCTGAGAATTGCCCAAACAGAAAAGCCGGGCCTCATATCGGCTCGGCTCTTTGAACTTCTCATCTTGAGTGCCATCATCCGTAGGTCTTCTTCGCCTGTTTGAGAACGCCGTCGCTTAATTTCAGTCCGGCACCCTTTAGAGCCATCTTGTTGACCGCATAACTCACTTTGCCCCCGTCATCTTTCAAGAAATCGAGCATTACGCCGTATCCGGCAAAATTGCCGTTGTCACTCATGGTGAAAATCGGCTGACCGCTCACCTTTTTTAAGACGGCCGCCAGGTCGGCAAGTTCTGTGGCAGCAATAAAGACCATATGCGAGCCGCTCAGGTCGGCATCCAGTCCCCCCTCCCGAACTTCCACCTTTTTAGTTGAGCCATTCAGCTTCTCCGCCGCCCCTTTCAGGTACGACGCCAGCGAACTTGTCCCCACCACGGTAATCACCGTGACAGTTTCGTCATCCGCCCTCTGCTCCGCGGGCCAGGTTACGTTTTCAATCAATTTCAGGACAAATTCCGCCTTGGCGACTTTCTCTTTCTCGGCTTTATCCTGTGCCGCAATCGCCACCGCCAGAAACAGAAGTGTCATCGACAGCGTTACTTTTCTCATGGTTCCATCTCCGCTATTACCTTAAAAATATACGGCTTGCAGGTCGATTTTTTTAGATATCGGCAAAAATTGTCCGGTTTTTTAGCCCCAACGCGCAATTCCTGATAGCCTCGAAAAATTTTGACTTTTGGCCCCTTTTCCCTTATTCATTGGCAATCGACCAAGCCATAAACCGGGAGAACAGCCATGAACCGACCTACCTTCGCCGCCGCCATAAATTGCATGGATGGCCGCACCATAATTCCGGCAACGGAATGGATAAAGCAGCACTTAAAAGTTGACTGCGTCGATATGATAACCGAACCGGGGATGATTGGCGCTTTTGCCGCCCAGGATGAGCGCTTGCTCCACTCAGTAAAACGGATGCTTCAGATTTCCCTGCGGGCACACGCCACCCGCACCGTGGTGCTGGTAGCGCATTATGACTGTGTGGGCAATCCGGTCCCGAAAGAGAAGCAACTGGAACAACTCCGCCGCTCAATAGAGATTCTCCGCTCCTGGGATTTCCCGGAAATTGAGCGGATAATCGGCATCTGGCTAAATGAGCAGTTCCGGGCAGAACTGATAGAAGACCACCACCTTAAGAAAGATTGAGGACTGACAGGAATCTATGCCTTCGATAGAATATCTTCTGGCCGGCGCCTCGATTCTATTATTGCTGAGCATCATCTCCAGCAAGTTCTCCGGACGGCTGGGAGTGCCGGCGGTTCTTCTTTTCATCATAATCGGAATGCTTGCCGGGGCCGAGGGGATAGGAAAAATCCAGTTTGATGACCCCTGGCTGGCGCAGTCGCTCGGTGTTGCCGCCCTGGCTCTGATTCTCTTCTCCGGCGGTCTTGACACCGAATGGAAATCGGTCCGACCCGTGGTCTGGAAAGGGCTCGCCCTTTCGACAGTGGGCGTCTTTCTTACCGCGCTTCTGGTCGCCTGGTTCACGATAGTCGTTCTTGACCTGTCCTTGCACGAAGGTTTGCTTTTGGGGGCGATTGTCTCCTCTACCGATGCCGCCGCTGTCTTTGCCGTACTGCGCTCCCGCAAGGTCAGCCTGAAAGGCGAACTCAAGCCGCTTCTGGAACTGGAATCAGGGAGTAACGACCCGACCGCCGTCTTTTTGACCATAGGTATGATCAGGCTTATTGGCGAGCCGACTCTCAGTTTTCTTGATTTAGTACTTCTCTTTGTCCAGCAGATGACAATTGGTGCCGCCATCGGTTTCCTGATGGCGCGCGGCCTTACCTATCTTCTCAATCATATCAAACTGGAATATGAAGGGCTTTATCCGGTGCTGACTTTTACGATGGTGTTTTTGATTTACGGCCTGACCGCCATAATCGGCGGCAACGGATTTCTCGCTGTCTATCTGGCCGGTCTGCTTCTTGCCAACAGCGACTTTGTCCATAAGAAGAGCCTGGTTCGCTTTCATGACGGCATCGCCTGGCTGATGCAGATTATCATGTTCCTGACCCTGGGACTCTTGGTGCTGCCGTCACATCTCTCCTATGTCTGGGGAGTCGGTATCTTTACCGCCGCTTTCCTGGTTCTGGTGGCGCGGCCGCTCAGCGTTTTTATTACGCTGCTTCCCTGGAAGATGAAACTGCGCGAAAAAGCGATGGTCATGTGGGTCGGTTTGCGCGGCGCGGTGCCGATTATTCTGGCAACCTTCCCGATGCTTTCCGGTATTGAGCAATCGGAAATGATTTTCAACGTAGTCTTTTTTATTGTCATGCTCTCTGTGGTCGTGCAGGGGACAACTATTCCTTTTGTCGCCCGCTTGCTTAGAGTCGATTCACCACTATTTCTTAAAGCCCGATATCCCCTCGAATTCGAGCCGGCTCCCGGCTCCAAAGGGGAACTGGTGGATATCTTTGTCCCCCCCGATTCCTTTGTAACCGGGAAGAGACTTCTTGATATTCATTTTCCGAAGGGGGTGCTGGTCGCATTGATTCTGCGCAATGACGAATATCTGGTTCCCGGGGGGCAAACCATTATCGAAGCGGGCGACCTGCTTCTGATTCTCGCCGACACCACCACTCTGGCGGAATTGAAAGCGTTTATTGGTCGAAAGAAAGAAACCGCCTCCTGAGTTGAGGCTTATCATTAATCTTAAGGCTTATGCACGAAAACTTACTGATAGGATTGGTCAGCATTCTGATAATCGGCGTCGCTGCCCAGTGGCTTGCCTGGCGATTGCGCCTTCCATCCATCCTGCTGCTTCTGATTTGCGGCTTTATCGCCGGACCGGTGACCGGCTTCCTGAAACCGGATGAACTTCTCGGAGAAATTCTTCTGCCGCTGGTTTCTGTCTCGGTCGCCATAATCCTGTTTGAAGGCGGTATGAGCCTTAATATCGCGGAACTGCGAGCCTCCGGAAAAGTCATCCGCAATCTTATCACGGTTGGCGCTTTTTTGACCTGGATTATTTCCGCCGCGGCTGCCTATTATATTCTGCAGTTGAGTTTCCCGCTCTCGGTTCTCTGGGGAGCGATTCTGGTGGTGACCGGACCTACCGTGATAATTCCTCTGCTTCGCCATGTTCGTCCCACTGGCGCGGCCGGTTCCGTAGTCAAATGGGAAGGGATTCTTATCGACCCGGTCGGCGCCATGCTCGCCCTTCTGGTCTTTGAAGCAATTCTCTCCGGCGGTTTTGAGAGCGCCACGGTCGCAGTCCTCTCCGGTTTTTTCAAGACAGTCCTAATAGGCTCTCTGGCGGGAATCCTGGTCGCCGGTCTTCTGGTGCTGCTTCTTTATCGCGGCTGGATTCCGGATTTTCTTCAAAATCCGGTCGCCCTGATGTCGGTCGTCGGCGCTTATACTCTTTCCAATTTCCTGAGGGCTGAATCGGGACTCCTGGCAACTACCATTATGGGTATCGCCCTGACCAATCAGAAGTGGATAAATGTCAAACATATCATCGAATTCAAGGAAAACCTCCGGGTTCTTTTGATTGCCGCTCTGTTTATTGTTCTTTCCGCCCGACTTTCCATCGATGATATCTTCTATTTTGATATCCAGGTATTTGTCTTTTTACTGATCCTTGTCTTGCTGGCTCGCCCTCTTTCGACACTACTCTCGGCGCGCGGCTCTAACCTCACCTGGAAAGATAAGTTTTTTATTGCCGCTATGGCTCCTCGCGGCGTGGTCGCCGCCGCCGTCACCTCGGTTTTCGCTCTCAAACTGGCGGACCAGGGATATGCCGATGCCGAACGGCTGGTGCCGTTGACCTTTATGGTTATCATCGGCACCGTTACCGTCTATGGCTTGCTTGCCGCCCCGCTGGCTCGATGGCTTGGCATTTCCGGCGCCGAGCCACAGGGATTTCTCATTATCGGCGCCCACAAATGGGCGCGGGAAATTGCGGCCGCTCTCAAGAATCTCGGCGTGAAAGTCGTTCTGGTCGATACCAACGCGGAGAATATCTCGACGGCGCGAATGATGGATTTAACAACCTATCAGGGAAGCGCCCTTTCCGAAGAAACCCCGCAGCATATTGACCTGACCGGTATCGGACGGCTGCTGGCTTTGACCTCGAACGATGAGGTCAATTCCCTTGCTTGCCTTCATTATGGGGAAGTTTTTGGGCATCAAGGAATCTTCCAGCTCCCTTTACAATCGAAAGGCGCGCGACGTCTCCAATCTATGCCAAGTCACCTTCGCGGAAAATTCCTTTTCGGTCCCGATTGCACCTATCTTTTTCTCGACTCCTTATTCGCTTCCGGAGCGGTTATCAAAGTCAATAAACTGACCCCCGAGTTTGATTTTAACTCTTTTGAGCGACATTATCGCGGCTCGGCAGTTCTGCTGTTTGTGATGAATGAGTCCGGAGTCGTTACTCCGATTATCGCAGACAAATCGGTAACTCCCAGGCCGGGACAGACAATCGTAAGCATTGTGAAATCTCCTGACTGACCGGAACGGTTCCAGTCGCCAGATTCAGATTTCTACTTCATCCTTGACAGAGGTTTATATCGAAAGCAGTCAACGGTATGGTCATTGACCATCCCGACGGCCTGCATGAAAGCGTAGCAGATGGTAGGTCCGACGAAGCGGAATCCCCGCTTTTTCAGGTCCTTGCTCATCCGCTCCGCTTCAGCGGTCATAGCCGGCACCTCTTTCATGCTCTTGCGGGAGTTCAGGAGCGGTTTCCCTCCAACAAAGGACCATACATATTTATCGAAACTGCCAAAT
>JBFMEF010000169.1 GCA_040753495.1 Candidatus Zixiibacteriota bacterium | reverse complement strand
GACTTCTTCGGGAAATTTCACGACAGCAATTTCAGCACTGTCTGCGAAGAGAGATTCTGATGCGACAAAAGCGACATCGCCGACTGCACCACTAATCTATTCCTCAGAAAGGTGGAATACTCCGTTATAAAATCGAGGTCCCGTATCTGCGATTCCGACGCTGTCAGATTCTGGACTTCGATCCGAAGGTTTGCCAGACGGCTTTCCAGGTCGTTTTTTTGAGTCGCCCCGATTTCAATAAGTGACGCATCCACGCGGGATATTTCGATATCGATAGCATTGAGCGCCGCCTGGGCATCTTCCGGGCTGGAAAGGTCCACCGGCGCCATTGGCGCCACCAGCGCCACCGAACCGAGGGAGCCATCGAGAAGATTTTGCGTTCCGAAGGATGTATTCTGAATTATGCGGTTATAGTTTTGCACGATATTGTCCGCCTCGGCCTGATATGCTCGAATGATGTTCTCATCGTTGTATCCGCCGTTGGCGGCGGCAACCGCCAGTGAGCGAAGTTCGGTCAGCTGCTGGCGCAACTCCAGCGCGGCGGAATCGGCCGTCTGATATTTGTTAATCGTGATGGTGGTATTCTCGATTTCCTGATTCAGCGAAGCAATGCGGGCGCGCATCTGCTCCGAGATGACTAATCCGGCCGGGTCATCCGAGGCGCGGTTGATTCGGTAACCCGAAGAGAGTTTTTCCATCGATTTGAGCATTGCGCCATACGCCCGGTTGAGGTTTAACGTTATGAAGTTAGCCCCGATATTATTGGAGATACGAAAGCCCATTTTGCCTCCCTGAAGCAAAAGTGTAATCTGCCAGGGCATTTCAGCGCAAGCCCTGTGCCTGCCAGGCAGATAGATATCTGCTTGCGCACCAGCGACTTATCGGCAGCGCCATCTGACTGCACCAATAAATTTATGGGGAAATTCCCACATTTTATGGAAAAATTTGGACCGCCGGCCGGGTAACGTGACCGGCGGTCCTGGTGTGGAGGAACCGAGTGGGCTTATTTTTTTCTATTCGTCAATCTTGCGAATATATGCCGGTATCTGACGGTCAATCTCCTGGAAAGAGGGCATCTTTCCTCGTCCGTTTCCGCCATTTCCTCCCGCCGCCTTCCTCATCGGGAAAGTGGACGCCTCGGGAAACAGCGACATCACTTTCGCCGGCTGTGAAGAGACGACAGTCTCTTTCTCTTCCGCCGGAAGCGCTTCCTGAACTTCTCCACCGAAGCCGGTGGCGATGACCGTAACTCGTACCTGGTCTTTGAGAGTCTGGTCGACGACCGTCCCGACAATCAGGTTCGCCTCGGAGCCGGTCGCCTGGTAGATGACCGACATGACGGAGTTGACCTCAAAGAGGGTCAAATCTTCTCCGCCGGCAATATTGACCAGCGCCGCTTTGGCGCCGGTGATAGAGACTTTATCCAGCAGCGGCGAGGAGAGCGCCTGCTGCGCCGCCAGTTCGGCGCGGTTTTCGCCCGAGGCAACGCCGGTGCACATCAGCGTCCCTCCTTTCTCCAGCATCACGGTGCGGACATCGGCAAAATCGCAATTTATCAATCCCGGGACAGTAATCAGTTCGGCAATGCCGCGGGTTGCCTGCTGGAGCACCTCATCGGCGACCGCAAAGGCTTTATTGACCGGAGTTGCTTTATCAACCACAGCCAGAAGTTTTTCATTTTCGATAACGATAATATTATCCGCCGCTTCTTTTAATTCACGGATGCCGCGGTCGGCGTTTCCTTTGCGGCGCAGACCTTCGCACATAAAGGGCCTGGTGACAATGGCCACCGTGAGAGCGCCATGCTGACGAGCCAGTTCGGCGACAATCGGGCTGGCTCCGGTGCCGGTGCCGCCGCCCATTCCGGCCGCGACAAAAACCATATCAGCCCCGGCAAGAGCCTCTTTTATCTCTTCCTGGTCTTCTTCCGCCGCCCGTTTGCCGATATCCGGATTGGCGCCGGCGCCAAGACCTTTGGTCAGACGTTTCCCAATCTGAATCTTCTTTTCGGCGCGGTTGGTCTCCAGCACCTGGGCGTCGGTATTGAGAGCGATGAAGTCAACTCCCGACAGCCCCGACTCAATCATCCGATTGATGGCGTTGCCGCCGGCTCCTCCAACTCCCACTACCTTGATTTTGGCGCAGACATCAAAACTCTCGTCAAAATCAAATTTCAATCTCTCGTTACTCATCGGTTCATCCTCCATGATTTATCAAAAATTTCCAGTAAACCAATTTTCTATCTTTTTGAAGAAACCGCGCAACTTGCCCCCTCCGGCGTCATGCCCGTCGCCATGCTTGAAGCCATACATCACCAGCCCGACCGCTGTCGAGAATTCCGGAGTGGCGATATTTTCCGGCAAACCTTCAATTCCGCTGGGAACCCCCAGTTTTGCCGGCATATCAAAAATCTGCTCGGCCAGTTCCACCGTGCCGGGAAGCAGCGCGCCGCCGCCGGTCAGTACAATCCCGGCCGCTAACGATTCCGGCGGATTTGATTTCTTGATTTCCCGCGCCGCCAGGGAGAGAATCTCCTCCATCCGCGGCTCGATTATAGACGCCAGAACATTGCGCGAGATACTACGCGGCGCCCGCCCGGTAATTCCGGAGACTTCCATCATCTCTTCCGGGTCAACCAGCGAGGTCAATGCCGCTCCGTACACCAGTTTCAGTCTTTCCGCCTGCTCCACCGCGGTGCGCAGTCCAATAGTTATATCGTTGGTGACAATCTTCCCACCCAGAGGAACCACACCCGAATGACGAATGGAGCCGTCATAGAAAACCGCGATATCGGTTATGTCGCCGCCGATATCAATCAGAATCACCCCCATCTCCTGCTCGGCGCTTCCGATTACGGCATGCGACGACGCCAGCGATTGCAGCACCAGATGGTCAACCTTTATTTCGCATCGCTCCAGGGAACGGAAAATATTTTTTGCCGATGTGACGGCGGCCGTGACGATATGCACATCAACTTCCAGGCGAACACCGTTCATCCCTATCGGATTTTTTATGCCGCTCTGCTCATCGATTGTGTACTGCTGGGGAAGAACATGAATTATTTCCCGGTCGGCCGGAATGGCAACCGCGCTTGCCGCCTCGATCGCTTTCTTGACATCGCTCTCCTTGATTTCATTATCGGAGCGGGAGACGGCAATAACTCCCTGGCTGTTGATAGATTTAATATGGTCGCCGGCTATTCCGGCGACTGCCGATTCCACCCGGGCGCCGGCCATCAGCTCGGCATCTTCTACCGCCTTCGATACCGATTGCACCGTCTTTTCCATATTGACCACCACACCCCGCCGCAATCCCTCCGCCGCCGTCGCGCCATACCCAAGAAACACCGGCATGCCGCGTTCGTCGCTCTCCGCTATCAAAGCGCGGATTCTGGTCGTACCGATATCAAGACCGGTTATGATTTTTGTTTCGGACATTCTTTTCTCTTGGCTATGATTTGTTCCTGCGAACGCAGGTCGATATATATTATCTCCTTTAATTCCTTTTGCGCCAGGGAGAGGAAATGCGGCAGCCTCGCCAGCGCTTTTGCCAATCGTCCCGGATAGGTAATCACCGGAAACGGCAACCCGTCGATATAAACCACTACAGAATCCGCCGGCGACAGATGGATGGTCGAAATATTTTCATACAACTCATTCCCCTGCGCCCGCAATTCAATAAGCTGCTCCAGAAGAATTGTGAAATTGCTGTCGCTGACCGTTTCGTAAAGTCTGAGATTCTTCAATCCCGTTACCAGCGGGAATGACATCAGGCTTTCCTCCCTTGCATAGGGGATGACCCGGCCTCTATGGTCGATTCCCAGAAGCGCCTTCCGGTCGTCGCCGAAAGCCAGCACCGTGGGGACAGCATTTTTAATTTCAATTTTCACCGCCCCGGGCAATTGGTATTTCATTTCTACCCGGCTGACTTTGCGCCCGTCGCATAGAAAAGTAAGGGATTCATCAACGGGCAGAGAGAGAAGGTTCTGTCCCGCGCGAAGGGGAATCTTCTCCAGCGAAGCCTGATATTCGGGAGGTTCAATAGTAACCGTCTTCAGAATAAAAAATCCGGTATAATAGGCATACGCCACCGTCCCGACCATAGTAATCGTCAGTAGCAGGAGAATGAAGAACGGCTTGCGGACTCGGAAGGTCATCGTTTCTCCAGGGCATTGATTATTTCCGGATTAATCCGGGTGATGCTTCCGGCGCCGATAGTCAGTACCATATCCCCGGGGCGCACTATTTTCAACAATTCCGGCACACCGTTTTCTTTGGGACCGATATAGCGAATATTTTCATACCCACGCTGCCGGGCGTAATCGGAAATCATTTCCGCCGTGACCCCCTCCATCGGCTTTTCGCGGGCCGGATAGATATCGACAAGAAAGGCAAAATCGGCTTTCTGAAGCGCTTCCGCAAACTCCCGATAGAATTGCTTGGTGCGGCTGAAAAGATGCGGCTGGAAAATGGCGATTACCCGCCGGTTAAAACTGCGGGCGGTTTCCAGGGTGGCTGAAATTTCGGTCGGATGGTGGGCATAATCATCCACCACCATGACATTGTTGACTTCCGCTTTTATTTCGAAACGCCGTTCCACCGTGCGGAAGAGCGACAGGGCTTCCACAATAATCTCGGTCGGAATTTCCAGCTCCGATGCCGCGGCGATGGCGCCGACCGCATTTTGCACATTATGTCTTCCGGGAATGTTGAGCGTGAAGAGCCCCAAACGCTCTCCCCGCTTGAATACCGTGAAGCGGGATTTCCCCTCTTTGAGCACGATGTCGGTCGCCTGATAGTCGGCGTCGGGCGAAAATCCATAACTCACTGAAGCCCGGGTAATTTTGTGACGCAGACGCGTCAGAGTCGGGTCATCTATGCAGTAAATCACCAGACCGTAAAAGGGAACCCGATTCATATAGGTCAAAAAGGAGTTCTCCAGGTCATCCATTCCGTCGTAACTGCTGAGATGGTCAGGTTCGATATTGGTCACCAGCGCCATCGAGGGAAACATCGACAGGAAGGAGCGGTCATATTCATCCGCTTCCGCGACCAGATAGTCACCCGCACCCAGCGATGCGCCGGAACCGGTGCCGGCGACAATCCCCCCCACAATCACGGTCGGGTCAAAGTGAGCCTCATAAAGAATTTTCCCTACCATTGACGTTGTAGTAGTTTTGCCATGAGTGCCTGCGATGCCGACGGAGTATTTAAGGCGCATCAGTTCGCCCAGCATCTCGGCCCGCTTGATAACTGGAATGCCGCGCCGCCGCGCTTCAATTACTTCCGGGTTGTCGTTGCTGACGGCGGAGGAGATTACCACTACATTGGCGGTGCCGATATTATGTCCCTCATGACCGGTGTAAATATCGATGCCGACTTTCTGAAGATGCAGGCCTACTTCGCCGGGCGCCAGGTCGGAGCCGCTCACCTTGTAACCGAGATTATGCAGGATTTCGGCGATGCCGGACATGCCGGCGCCGCAAATCCCGACAAAGAATAACTCTCTGAATTTTCCAAAAATCATTTTCTTGCCTTCAAATTTTGGTTTTGCCGTAACAATTGACTTCACGTCTCACCTCAGGAGATATTCAAGAGTGTCATTATTTCATCAACAATAAGGTCGGCGGCGGGCTTGGTCCTTCTTGCCCGCAGCGACACCACCGCCGTTTTCATACCGTCGTTTCGCCCCGATTTGAATATATTGACCGCTTCTTCCAGAAGATTCTTCTCTTGGAGTTGACAGTCTTCAATAATAATGGAGGCGCCCTCTCTTTCCATCGGCAGCGCATTTTTCCGCTGATGGTCTCCGGCGGCGTGAGGGTACGGCACCAGAAGCGACGGCAAACCGGCGGCAATAATTTCCGCCAGAGTAAGGGCGCCGGCCCGGGCGATAACTAAATCGGCGGCGGCATACCCGTATTCGATGCGGTCAGTAAAAGCAAAAAGGGAGCGGCCCGGAACCTTGCCGCCCGCGGATGCGGCCACATCCTTGTAGTCCCTTTCGCCTGTTTGCCAGATGAGATGAATATCCTCCGGCAGCTTATCAATATGCCGCATGATATTCCGATTTATCGCTGTCGCCCCCTGACTCCCGCCAAGAATCAGGATGACTCTCTTGCCGGGTTGAATCCCAAAATACTTCCGCCCCTCTTCGGGCGGGATAGTTCCTATTACCTCTTTTATTGGATTGCCGGTTTCCACCATTTTGGCTTTAGCGGGAAGATATTTTGATGCCTCGCCGAATCCGAGGAAAACCCGGTCCACCATTCCTGCCAGTTTTCGGGTGGTTACGCCGGGGAAAGAATTCTGCTCCTGAATCACCCGTCTTTTCCCCATAATGATGGCGGCAATAAGCACCGGTCCCATAACATATCCGCCGCTACCGATAACAATGTCGGGATGAAAGCGGGCGATGATAAGCATTGATTTGGCAATCGCCCCGACCAGTAGAAATGGCACCAGAAGATTGACCAGGGTCAACCGCCGCGCCATCCCTCGTACATTTATCAATTCCAGAGGATAACCCAGTTTCTCCTTCATTCGGAACTCCAGACCCCGTTTGGTTCCGCAGAAAAGAATCTCCGGCGGCAGATTACTTGAGGAGCGTTGTTTCAATTTGTCGGCGAGCGCCAGCGCCGGGAAGAGATGTCCTCCGGTACCGCCGCCGGCAAATATCACTCTAAGCGGCTTCATCGGGCAATCACTCCTTTCCGGCGGGAGAGGTTCAGAAGGATGGCGATAGAAGCTATCGAGACAAGCAAAGCGGTACCGCCATAAGAAATCAGTGGAAGCGGAATTCCGGTGGTCGGCAGCAGGGTGGTCACCACCCCGATATTGATCATTACGGCAATCATGATGGAAGCGGTCACCCCCATCGCCAGGAGGAATCCAAAGCGGTCCGGTTGATAGAGGGCGATATGAATTCCCCTCCAGACTATTACTGCAAACAACAGCAATATGATACAAAGGCCGATAAAGCCGAATTCTTCACCAATACTGGCATAGATAAAATCAGTATAAGGGTACGGCAGGAAGAACATTTTCTGTCTGCCGTTGCCGAGTCCTGCGCCGTACAGACCGCCCGCTCCCATGGCGAGAATCGCCTGCTTCACCTGGAAACTGCCCGCCAGCGGGTCCTGTATCGCCGAGAGATAATCCAGCACGCGCGCCTTTTTGTAGCCGTAGACAAAAATCAGAAAAGTGGCGACCGCCCCCAGCGGCACCGTAAACAACGCCAGATGATACAGCCGCATGCCGGCAAGAAAGAGTATTACTATTACCGTCGCGGTGATTGTCAGCGCCGAGCCTAAACCAGGTTCAAAGATAATGAGAAGAATTCCGGTACCGATAAGCGGGGCGTAGGGGAAAACCAGCTGCCGCCAGTCTTCAATATTGCGCTTCTTCTGTGACAGCGAGAATGCCAGATAATAGATGATAGCCAGCTTGAACAGCTCCGATGGCTGCAGAGTGAAGGGGCCAATAATTATCCAGCGATGGGCGTCATTTCGACTGGGGAAAGCAAATACCGCCGCCAGCAGGGCAATACAGACAAAGACTATCGGCACCGAATAAGGGGAAAGACGTTTCAAATCGAGGCGGATAACCACCAGGGCAATAAGAATCCCCAGCAGCAAGAATATCGCCTGCTTATAAAGAAAATGAAACTGGGAGCCGAAAGATTCCTTGGCGATAAGAGACGACGCCGAGAAAACTGTTACCAGTCCGATTATCACCAGAAAAACCGCCGCGTAGAGAAGAATCTTATCCATGGTTATTTGGCTCCAATTCGGTGCGAGGCGGAATGATTATTCTTAAGCGAATGGACAATCTGCTTGAAAGTCTCCCCCCGGTGCTCGAAATTCTCGAACATATCAAAACTGGAGCAGGCGGGAGAGAGCAGCACCGTTTCGCCGGGAGAGGCCGCTTCAAAAGCCTTCTTCACCGCCTCTTCCATGCTGGCGGCGAACTGCACCGGGAAGTGACGTCCCAGAGCATCGAACATTTTCTCGCGCGCTTCCCCGATTAGAATTATCTCTTTGATTTTTCCCCGTCCGGCATCGACTATCGGTTGATAACTTCCTCCCTTATCCCGCCCTCCGGCGATGAGGCAGATAGGAGTTTTAATAGAGCGCAGGGCAAAACAGACCGAATCGACATTGGTCGCCTTGGAGTCATTGATAAATTTTATGCCGGCAACCGCGCCGACATCTTCCAAACGATGCGGCACGCCGGGGAAAGAGCGGAGGGCGGCGGCGATTTTTTCGGGTGCGAGACCGAGAAGTAATCCCGCCAGCGAAGCGGCCGCGGCATTCTGAAGGTTGTGCGGTCCCGGAATCCGAATCTGTTTGATGTCGATGATTTCTGTTTCCTTGCCGCCCACCATGCCGACCAGCGACTCTCCCCTCTGGAAGACCCCGGTCGGCAAAGTGCGGGCGGTCGAAAAATATATCTTCTGCGCTCTGGTGCCGATATGATTGCGGTCTATGACGGCGTCATCGGCATTGAGAATCAGATAGTCGGTTGGCGCCTGGTTCTCAGCGATTCGATATTTGGCTTTCTTGTAGTCGTCAAAGCCGTCATACCGGTCCAGATGGTCGGGAGTGAGATTGAGAATCATGGCGATATGCGGCGCAAACTCCTCAATCGTTTCCAGTTGGAAATTGGAGACTTCGACCACGGCAAAGCCATCGGCAGGAATATCCAGGACCACCTCGGCAAACGGCTTTCCGATATTCCCGCAGACAATATTGTTGAGTCCGCCGCTGGTCAGCACCTCGCCGGTCAGACTGGTGGTGGTGGTTTTGCCATTGGAGCCGGTGATAGCGATAATTTTCCCGCGGCAGAACCAGGATGCCAGTTCTATCTCGGAAAAAATCGGTATACCGGCGGCATCGAGCTGGCCGATAATCGGTATCTGTCGCGGGATACCCGGGGAGAGAATCACGAAGTCTGATTTGAGAAGCCGTTCGGTATGCCCGCCGGTCTCGTACGAAATCTCCTGTTCCTTGAGAAGAGCGATTTCCTTTGACAGTTGCTCCTCGGTTTTGACATCGGAGACAAAGGGTAACCCTCCCAACTTCTTGATTAACTTTGCCGCCGCCAGTCCAGAGCGGGCCATCCCGATAATGCCGATTTTCCTGCCTTTTACGCGGTCTTTTGTGGTCATCTGATTTTCAACGTCGAAAGTGTTAAAAGGGCAAAGAGGGCGCCTATAATCCAGAAACGAATGACCACTTTCGATTCGGGCCATCCGAGCAATTCGAAATGATGATGCAACGGCGCCATCTTGAAAACTCTCTTACCGCCTCTATATCGATATGATAAAACCTGTATTACAACCGACAGTGCCTCTATTACAAAGACCCCGCCGACAATCACCAGTATCAGCTCTTTCTTAATCAGAACCGCGATCGCTCCCAGCGCTCCTCCCAGCGCCAGGGCGCCGGTGTCCCCCATAAAAACCTCGGCCGGATGAGAATTAAACCAGAGAAAGCCTATCGCCGCGCCCAATGCCGCGCCGCAATAAACCGCCATCTCCCCCGCGCCCGGTATATATTCAATCTGAAGATAATTGGAGAAGTCGGCGCGCCCGGTTACATAAGTCAGTCCGGTAAACGCCACAAAGCAGATACCGGAAAGGCCGATCGCCAGGCCATCAAGTCCGTCCGACAGATTCACGCCATTGGAAAACCCGGTAATGACCAGCGCCACAAAAGGGATATAAAGTATCCCCAGATTCAGAATATAATTTTTCAGAAACGGTATGCCGGTGGTGCCGTCAAAACTGGGATTGGGGGGAAGAAAGGTCAGCACCAGTCCAAAGACAAGCCCTAGCGATAACTGTCCAATCAGTTTCTTGCGCGCCACCATCCCTTTCGGCTGATGTTTTACCGCCTTGAGATAATCATCCATGAAGCCGATTAAGCCCAGCCAGAAAGTCGTAAGGAGAATCATAAGGATGAAGTAATTGGTCATGTCGGCCCAGAGGACGGTCGGAATGATGATGGCGGTCAGAATGATTATTCCCCCCATGGTCGGCGTTCCTTCCTTCGCCAGATGTGTCTGCGGTCCGTCGGTGCGGATTTTCTCTTTAATCTGGAATTTCCGCAAAAGACGGATGAAGTAGGGACCGAGAAAGAGCGTAATCAGAATGGCGGTGATGGTAGCGGCGGCGGTGCGGAAGGTGATATATCGGAAGAGATTGAATCCCGAAACATACCCGACCAGGCTAGTGAATAAGAAGTAGAGCATATCAGTTCTGCCGAAAGGCGCTTCCCTTAAGAAGGGTTATCAACTTTTCCAGTCCGATACCGCGGGAGGCTTTCAAATAGACAATGTCTCCCCTCCTGACATTGTCTATCAGAAAATCTCCCGCCTGTTCGGTTTTTTCAAAATGAATGATATTTTCTTTGTTAAAACCGGCCTCTATCGCCCCGGAGACGATTTCCCGAGACTGCGGTCCCACGGCAAGCGCCAGGTCAAATTTCAATGTCCCGAGCAGCCGGCCGATTTCGGTATGATATTGCGCTGATTTCTCCCCCAATTCCAGCATGTCGCCGACGATAACAACAGAACGGCGCTTTGCCAGAGTCGGATGGCTCATATAATGGTGAAAGGAGCGGAGACCTGATTTCATCGAAACCGGATTGGCATTGTAACAGTCGGATATAATAGTCACGCCGTTGATACTCTCGATTTCACCACGATAGGGAGCAAAACGGTAATCTATCCGGTCGAGGTCGGCAGGTGAAATTTCGATGCCGAGGACTCTGGAGACAGCGTATCCGGCGAGAAGATTATATGCCTGGTGCTCTCCGAAGAGAGGGACTTTAATGAGATGCCGCTCAATCTCGACCAGAGGAAAACCATCCTCCGAAATTCCGGCCGGTCGCGCCATGAAATCGGCCTGATTCTTTATGCCGTAGGTGATAAATTTCCGTTTTCTCTTTGATGCCGCCTGCATTACCGGCTCAGAATCGGCGTTCAATACAACCGGTTTGTCATCGCTCATAAAATCAACCAGCTCAAATTTGGCGGCGGCGACATTCTCCACCGTGCCGAGCGTTTCCAGATGAGTCGGTCCCACGTTGGTTATAAGCGCCAGGTCCGGCTCGGCAATTGCCGCCAGCCCGGTCATCTCCTTTGGCAGCGAAATCCCCAATTCGAAAACCGCATATTTCGTGTCCGACGGCATGGCAAAAATCGCCAGCGGCAGACCGTACAGATTGTTCAGATTCCCCTGTGAGCGGTAACTGCTCTTGAAGCGGGAGGCAATCATCGCATAGACAAATTCTTTAGTCGTCGTTTTGCCGTTGGAGCCGGTCACGGCAATGACAAAGCACTTCAGGCGGCGGCGGTAGCCGCGAGCCAGCTCTATCATAGCCCGATGAGTATCTTCAACCGCCACGACCGGTATATCGTTGTAAATTTCAGGAAGGGCTTCATATCCGCGGCGGACGAGCAGCCCTACTCCCGGAATATTCATAATATTCCGAATATAATTATGTCCGTCATCCCGTGTCCCCCGGATGGCAATAAATAACTGCCTTTCCGCCACGGCGCGACTGTCAATGGCAACACCGCGGAAATGGGCCGCGCCGAATTTGCCATTCATCAGCTCTCCCTGCACTTCCTGTGCCAGTGTCTTGTAGTCCAAACTAATCACCCGTCAATCATCCCTTGAATCCTATTTCCGCCAGAGCGGCGGTTGCCTCCGTGGTATCATCATAAGGAAATTTCTGCGCGCCAATTTCCTGATAGTCTTCGGCTCCTTTGCCGGCGAGAAGAATGGTATCGCCTGGCTGCGCCATCTTGACAACTTTCCGAATTGCTTCCCGTCGGTCCGGCACAACCACGTAATTGTCGCCGTTCAAGCCGGGAAGAATATCCTCAATGATTTTCATCGGGTCTTCGGTGCGGGGATTATCGGAAGTCACCACGGCAAAGTCGGAATGCCGTGTTGCCGCTTTGCCCATTATCGGTCGTTTCCCTTTGTCCCGGTCGCCGCCGCAACCAAAGAGGATTATCAAGCGGCCGCGCGTTATTTCCCGGGCGGAAAGACAGAGGCGCTCGATGGCGTCGGGAGTATGCGCATAATCGACCAGAATGGAGAAAGGCTGTCCGGCGATAATTGGGCGGAACCGTCCCGGTACCGGCTCCAGAGTCTCCAGGGCTGCTGCAATCGTTGCCGTCGGAATGCCCAGCGCAAACGCCGCCGCGGCGGCACCCGCCATATTGGCAAGGTTGTACCGTCCTAATAGACGGGTCGAAATTTTAGCGGTACCGGACGGCATCAGCAATTCGAAAGTAGAATGATTTGCCGTAAGGTTCGCATCATGAATCAAAATGTCGGCCTTTTCTCCCGCCGCCGAGTAGGTTATTACCCGGCATTCGGCATCAGGAATAAAAGCGACATATTCCGGAACATCCCGATTGATAACCACGACCTTATTCTCTCCCCTCAGTTTCTTCAAGAATAACTTTTTTGCCGCCAGGTATTCTTCCATCGTGTTATGAAAATCAAGGTGGTCGCGGCTGAAATTGGTGTAGAGGCCAACCTTGAAATCGATATTTTCAACGCGATGAAGCACCAGTGCGTGTGAAGAGACCTCCAGTGAGGCATGGGTGCATCCGGCTTCCTTCATCTCATACAGATACCGCTGCATATCAAGCGACTCAGGAGTGGTCCGGTCCGCTTTGTATTGCCGCAAACCGGTATCGTAGGTCAGGGAATTTATCATACCGGTCTTCTTACCGGCTTTTTCCAGGATATGCCGGATAGCCGCCACCGATGTGCTCTTGCCGTTGGTGCCGGTCGTCCCGACAGACTCCAGCTGATGTCCGGGAAAGCCGTAGAATGCGGCGGCGATATCCGACAGGGCTTGGCGAACAGATGCGGCAACCAGTACCGGTATCTGAAGATTGACAGGCGAATCGGAGAGGACGGCAACGGCGCCGCTGGCGATAGCCTGCTCGATGAATTTGCGGCCATCGGACTTGAACCCCGGGACTGCCGCAAAGAGCATCCCGGGCTGAACTCTTCGGGAGTCGTACTCAATACCGCTGATAACGATATCATCCCGACCGAGCAGTTGCACTTCGCGAACCGACTTAATTAGATTTTTCAGTAGAATCCGCATCCATTATTCCCTTGCCGCAAATCAGGAGAAAGCGGGTGCTGTCCGACAGGATTTCTCCCGGAGGCGGCTCATGCCGCACCACCATTCCATCTCCTTCGATATCATATTCATACCCCAGGAAGTCCAGAAAAGAGACCGCCGTTCGCAGGTTTAGACCGGTCAAATCAGCCATCACCAGAGAATCAGCGTCATGACACTCTACTCCCACCGCCACTTTTCCTCCGCCGGCGATTTTCCGACCGGCAGGAGGAAACTGCCAGGCAATTACCCCGCGGGTCGCATTCATAACCAGTTCCAGACCCCGTTTTTTTGCCAAGCTCAACGCCTGGGTGACCTCGTGTCCCACAAAATCCGGTATAGACTGGAACTCCGGCGCAGATGGCGCCGCAATGATTTTGTTGTCAGGCTTAAACTGCTCGATTCGGGTATTAGAATACCGCTCCGCGATCTGTTTAAAAATCGGTCCGGCAGTGTACCCTCCATAATGAATCGGTTCCGGTTCGTGTAAAATCACTACTCCGGCGACGCGGGGGGATTCGTACGGGAAGAAGCCGAGAAAGGAGGCGACAAACTTGTTTTTCTTGTAGCCGCCCGAGATAGTGTCTACCACCTCGGCCGTTCCGGTTTTGCCGGCGATAGTAACGATTTCCGATTTGACCGGTCGGGCGGTTCCGGTATCGACCACGCCCTTCATATAGGAGCGGAGTATCTCGGCGCTGGAGGCTTTCATCACGGTAGCGATTTTTTCAATTTCCGCCTGCTCAAGAATCTTGCCGTCGTGAGTAGTAATCGCCTTGATGATTTTGGGGCGGTAAAGAGTTCCGCCGTTGGCGATAGCGGCGACGGCATTGGCAAGTTGCAGCGCCGTTACAGAAATTGAATGCCCGATAGAGAGAGCGGCAATATTGTATTCCGCCGGTTTCGGCTTTTTCTTTTTGCTTGTCTCTATTTTCTGCCCCGGCGCCCGTTGCGGATGATTGATAACGCCAGCTTCTTCGCCGGGCAGTCCCACATAATATCTTTGACCGAAACCGAATCGGCGGGCGGTTTCGTATAGCCGGTCGGCGCCCAGACGCAGCGCCAGTTTAGCGGTACCGATATTGCTGGAGCGTTCGATAATTTCCCGCAGATTGAGAAGCCCATGCTTCTTGTCGTCGCGCAGAAGCCGCCCATTCACTTTCCAGACGCCGTTTTCGCAATTGATTCGCTCGGAAAGGTCAACCAGGTTCTCATCCAGAAGCGCCGCAGCGGTGAAGACTTTGAACACGGAACCGGGCTCAAACCTGTTGCTGATGGCGCGCAGTTTGACGGCATCATTCTTGCCGCTGGCGACAAAATCGGCCGCGGCAAGAATCTCACCGGTATGACAATCGATAAACAGCGCATTTCCTTCCAGCGCCTGGTACTTCTCAACCCCTTTTTTCAGTTCATCCTCAACTATTTCCTGCAGATTCCAGTCAACGGTCAGAGTAATCGATTTCCCCGGCACCGGCGGAATCTGCGACAGATGCCGCAGCCGATAGGTGTTGCGCTGCCCGTCCCGAAGGTATTCGGAGTAGCCGGGGCGACCGGCAAGCAGGGTATCAAAACTGAACTCCATACCGGCAACCCCCTTGCCGTCAATATTGGTCCACCCCAGCAACTGTTTGCCGACGCCCAGATAAGGATAGCTGCGGCCGATACAGGGGTCTATATAAAGACCGCGCACCGTATCTTTTTCAACCTGTTTGGCTAGCGAGTCAGGAAACCGTCTCTCCAGCCAGGCGAATTTTTTCGGCTCAAGAGAATAAGTCCGGCGGGAATGACTCCGCGGTTTTCCCAGAAGGGATTCAAGATAGGTATGAATACGGTTTATCTCAGTGGTATTCTCGGCATGAGCAAAAAGCGAGTATTTCTGGACATTGATTGCCAGTTCCCGTCCAAAACGGTCGTAGATAACTCCCCGCGGCGCCGGTATCTCGCGGCGTCCGGTGCTCTGGCGAAGGGCAATCTCGCTGTAGTTATCGCCATAAACTAACTGAATTTTGACCAGCCGAAAAACTAACAATCCAAAAACGACCGTTGCCAAAAGGCAAAAGAGAATAAGCCGGGGTTTCCTGAACTCAGTGGTCATTGCTGTCGAAGATTTTCAATGTTTCCGCCTTGCTTTCAGTAACAATGGGAAGATGTTCGGCAAGATTTTGAAGAGTAAAGAGCACATTGTCGATTCCTTCCCTCTTTTCCTGAGGCTTTTCTATAACTATTGTAAAAATGTTCTCGGCGTTGGTTCTCTGCAGTCCCAGTTTCTCCGCAGCCAAAGGCTCAATACGGGAAACTCGGGACAGCTCGGTTATTTCGCTGGAAGTCTTCTTGATGAGGTCGTTGAGCCGACCGGTTTCATTTTCAAGCAAACCGTTTTCTCTTTCCAGAGAAAGAACGTAGTTGCGCTGCCAGATATGCAGGCAGGCGAAAATCATAAGAAGCGTCAATGAAAGCGCCGGCACCACGGCCCGGGAGGCGATGAGACGTTTCGCGAAAGACTTGCTGAAACGGCCGGTCGCCTGATATCTGGTAACGGAATAGTCCATATCGCTATAGTTTCTCCACGGCGCGGAGACGGGCCGACTGGGCGCGACGGTTTACGCTGATTTCTTCACTTGACGGTTTTACCGCTTTCCTGGTGAGCAGCCGGACAGTCGCTTTATGACCGCATACGCAGACCGGAATCCGAGGCGGGCAGAGGCAGTCGCGGGATTCCTGGGCGAAAAAGCGCTTGACTCTTCTATCCTCCAGCGAGTGATAGGAAATCACCACGGCGCGCCCTCCGGAGCGAAGTGCCCGAAGCATTTTGGGAAGAACTGTTTCGAGCTCCTCCAGTTCCCGATTGACCTCTATTCGCAAAGCCTGAAAGAGCCGCGCCAGGGAAGCATTCATATCCCGGGGAGGCAGATGCGGCTTGAGGATTGCCACCAGCTGGAGAGTGGTCATAATCTTCTGCCTGGCGCGCGCCTCATGAACGACGCGGGCAAGCCGCGCCGCCCGTCTCTCCTCGCCATATTCCCGGAAAATATTGGCTAATCTCGCTTCAGAATATTCGTTGACCACTCCCGCCGCGGTCAAATTGGCTCGGGAATCCATCCTCATATCCAGCGGTCCATCTTTCATAAAAGAAAATCCGCGGCCGGCGGTATCAATCTGATGAGAGGAAAGCCCCAAATCGATCAGGATACCGTCAACTTCTTTGATGCCGACCATGGCGAGCAGTTCGTCCAAACGTCCAAAGGTTGAATTTTTTAATTCTATTTTCAGTGAAAGAGATTTCAGATTTTCCCGGGCGGCTAAAAGCGCCTCGGGGTCGCGGTCAATGCCGAGAATGACGGCCGACGGTTGCAGCCGCTCCGCCAGCAATCGCAGGTGTCCTCCCCCGCCACAAGTCAAATCAACATAGATGCCATCGGGGCGAGTGAGAAGTAAGTTCACCGCCTCATCAGCCAAAACCGGGCGATGAAAAAATTCATTCCTGCTGCCGGTCGTCAATGTCAAAGAGCTTTTCGGCTACCTCTTCATAACTCTGGCCATATCCGGCTACATAATTCCTATGGATTTCAGGGTCCCAAAACTCGACCCAGCGGTAAGCCCCTATGACAAGAACGTCCCTCTTGAGTGAGGCTTCCTTCTGAAGGTGTGAAGGGATTAAGAGCCTTCCCTGACGATCCAAAGAAACCTGGACGGCCATGGAGTGAAGCAGGCGGGTAAAAAATCTAAAATCTCTTCGGGTAAAACTAACTGTATCCAGCCGTCGCTGAATCAGCTCCCATTGCTTATAGGGATATAAGGCGAGACAGTTATCCAGTCCCTTGGTCAGTATAAATGAATCCGGCTCCGTCTCTCCGGTCTGTACCGATGGCCGCAAACGCGAAGGAAGAGAGATTCTCCCCTTCTCGTCCATCACCACATTGAATTGACCAAAGAAGCCATCCACCGGATTTCCTCCACCTTAATTCCCACTTCCTACCACAGTACACCAAAATTTCCCCCAAGATGCGAAATTTTAGATATATGTCAAGCAAAAATTTTCTATTTCTCTCCGACTTAATTGCTTTTATGGCAACAGCTAAGACCTCGCTGAAAAACTCAATACTCTAATGCCCTATACTGTATTGCCTTTCGTCCACTCCGATAACTCCCCCGGGTTAAAGAAATTCTTTAAGTCCCGCACCCTAAGATATAGTCCGGCTCCCATCTTTTTTTCGTTTTTATTGCGCACTTCAGCCCAACAGTCCTGAATGTCTCATAAGCAACTCCATGACAACATCTTGCGCCTGGCCAGATTCGCTTAATGGCAGAACCTGGCGGCAGACCGGTTGCAGTTATAAAAACAGAATTCAGACTGAAACAGGAGAGAAAATGCGGTCGGGGAAATGGCTCTGTTTGTGGATGGTAATAGCGGTAACCTCCTCATTGCACGGCGCGGTCCTGCGTTTTCATCCTGCGCTTCTGGAAAAATCCCGGGATGGTTACCATTTCTCTTATCCCGGCGCCAAAGAGCTTGCCGTAAACTCCTCGCTTTCTCTTCCGCTTATGACTTTATACTGGGAGGGAAATATTGGACTTAATGAATCCGCCTTCACCATTCTCTATGATACTCTGACAGACTGGGGCGCGGTACCGTCACACCTGCGGCAGTTTGATAACGCCGTCACCTCCATAGATAAAGAAAACAGGGCGCCAGAGAGTCGCACCGGGGATATTACCAAAGCGGTATTTAATATAGAGCGTCTCGAATTCGATGGAAAAAAAGTTACTGCCCTTTCCCTCCTTCCTCTTACCGTTGGGAGAGACGGGATTCTGGTTATGGCGAAAGAGATTGACATCCCCTCTCTGACTCAAGAGCCGCTGAGAATCACCGAGGTATTTTCAAAATTCTCCGGCGGTGAGCCGTTGCCGCGCTCTTTGAAAAACTCTCAAACAGAGGGAGTCCGGGGACTTCCAATCGGAATAGAGTATCTGATAGTCACCGACCGGAGACTTCAAGCTGAATATGAAAGGCTGGCGTCATTCAAAAGAAGCCTGGGCATTACCGCCTCCGTAGCGCTGGTTGACAGCGTTGTGACGGCATATCCGGGGGTTGATGCCGCAGAAAAACTTCGCAACTATCTGAAGGAGTTCTATCAGGCAGGCGGGCGGTATCTTCTGCTTGGCGGCGACCAGACCCTGGTTCCGACCCGCTATCTTGTTTACTATAACTGTATCGTTGCCCCGGCCAGCCGATATGAACTGTTGCCCTCCGACCTGTACTATGCTGACCTGAGCGGCGAATGGGATAAAGACGGCGACCATAACTGGGGTGAGCCTAATCAGGACGCTCCCGACCTCTATCCGGAGATTCTGGTGGGAAGAGTCCCCTTGAAAGATTCCTCGGCCGTGGCCAGATATATTGATAAGCTGATTCAGTATTATCGGGAACCCGGTAAAGGCGACTACGCATACCTAAACCGTCATCTCTTCTTCTGCTCCGATGAGATGCGCGATTATCCGGAAGGGGGGCAGCATGGCGCCATAGCCGAGGCGCTTCCGGGTAATATTGAAGTCGATACCTCGTGGGGAGTGGAGTATCCCTCCGGTGATGACCTGAATCCGAGCAACCCCGACGGGTTCAGCTCCATCGCCAGGATTAGTGACGGGTATGGCATTATAAACATTATCGCGCATGGGCGGGTCGATGGTTTTGTGGTTAAGTCCGCCAACTACCTGGGGCGGCCGGTCTCTTATATTCTCAGCACTCCTCAAAGCGGCGGCAACGGGAGTCTTCTTAACCTTGCTCCCAACGGCAGAACTTCTTTTTACTACTCCCTTTCCTGCGATGTCGGCGGCTACGACCTCGACACGTTGTACGGTGATTCTGTCGATTATTCCTTCGTGGAGATGCTTCTGGCGGCGGAATCATCAGGGGCGATCGGTATGGTTGCCAATACCCGTTGGGGCTGGGTCTATTCCAGTTATCTTCTCCAGGAATCATTTATGGAGAAACTTTTCGCCGAGGCTCAGAACTCCCCGGCGCGGGCGATGTACCTTTCCTGGCTGGAGCATACCTATTTGCGAGACATAATTTACGGACAGAACTATTACGGCGACCCGGCATTAACGCTGTACCGCGCGGCGCCGCAGGATATTGCCATCGATATTTACCGCCAGGGGGAAGAGCGCTTTCTGGTGAGTCTTCATTCTGAAGGAACCGTTGTCAGCGGCGCCGCGGTGACGCTATCCGAGCAGGGAGTAATTCTGCAGCAGGGCGAAAGCGACCATTCCGGAAATTTCGTGATTACCTATCCCCTTGACTTCGAGAAGAAATATACCATAGCCGCCGTGAAAGAAGGATTCGCTGTGGCCATCCGGGAGTATGTTCCCTCCATAGCGTCCGACTTTACCGGGGAAGAAGATGGTCTGCTGCCGGCGGAGTTTTCTCTCCATCAGAATTTCCCCAATCCGTTCAATGGCACGACCAGAATTCCTTATTCGCTGCCATTTAGAGCGGCGGTGACATTTAAAGTCTATAATCTTCTTGGGGAACAGGTTTTCCATCATTCTCTGGCGGCACAGCCGGCCGGCGAACATGTCATAGACTGGATGGGAAATGACTCAGAGGGAAAAGCGCTCCCCTCCGGCATCTATTTCTACCGCCTGAGCGCCGGACAAAATCAGGCGACCCGAAAGATGATTCTCTTGAAGTGATTACTTCCGATGAAAAGGGGAGACAACCGCCCGGACCAGGGCGGCTAGAAGCAGTAGAAATCCACAGAGGTGGGAGAGCAACTCCTCAAAAAATCCGCGGCTGTACTTTAAGAAATAGCGGTACATGGAGCGATGCGATTCAAAAACCATCGCCGCCCGACGTCGCGAAGTAGAGCCCCCCACGAAATGCTCTATCACCGCTTCCGGATAATAGAGATTGCGGTATCCAGCCTCAACCACCCGACGGCAAAAATCGACATCGTTAAAAAATATCGGAAACGATTCATCAAATCTCCCCACCTCTTCCACCAGCGACCGGCGAAACATCATTGCCGCCCCCATCGGCTGCTCTACTTCCTTTTCTTCTTCATGGTCGAACCATCCCATCTTCCATCTGGAAAAAATCTTCGAGCGAGGGAAAAGATAGGATAACCCGCACAATTCAAACAGAAGGTCGCGATGTCGGGGAAAGGCGCGGGCCGATTTCAAGAGTCTCCCCTCAAAATTGTCAAATTTAGGGCCTATCACCCCGATACGGGAATCTTCTTTAAGCCTTTTCATCAGACGCGGGATACTGTCGCCTTGTACGCGAATATCCTGATTGAGAAGAAGAATATACTCGCCGGCGGCGGTATCGAGCCCCTGATTGACAGCCGCGGCAAAGCCGCGATTCTTCTCGTTGGCGATTACCGTAACCTTGGGGAACCGGGATTTTATTATTGCCAAGGTATCATCGGTGGAGCCGTTATCGACCACTATTAACTGATTTTGAATTGTCCCGACTGATGCCATTATAGTCCGCAGGCACTCCTCAATAAAAGCGGCGCCGTTGAAACTGATGACAATAATTGATATCGATTCCGAATGATTCATTTCAAATTACTGTCCAGCAGTTCGGCGAACTTGGCAGCCAGGGCTTTGGTAGTGAACCTTGAATAATATGTCTCGGGAAGGGGCAGAGCCGGATGCCGCTTCGTAGCAAGGTCTTCCAGCGCTTCGGCAATAGCGCCAATCTCTCCATGGGTGACAATCGAGATGCCCGGATATTCCTTAAGCAACTTCTCCGCATCGGAGCCGGCGGGGACGTCTGACAGAATCGGTTTGCCGGATAGAAGGTAATCGAATATCCGCCCCGGCAGAATATTATATTCCGAGAATTTCCCCACAGAGAAAAAAAGCATATCGGCGACACCAAGCGCTGTTATTGCCTCATTATGAGGAAGATACCCTGTACCCTTGAATCTGTCACCAATATTGAATTTATCCACAAGAGACTGCATAGACTTTGTTTCCGAGTGGCCGACATGAAGCAGGCGCACTTTTTTCCCCAGTTCAGGCTTTTTCTTATCCAGTTCTGCCACCGCGGCGAAAAGTCGTTCGACCGGGCAGAGATGATTAATAGTGCCAAGTATTCCTATGGTGAAACAATCGCTTTCAGATGGTGATGATTCCTGCCACAGTTCTCGAATCTCCGCTTCGGCGCCGTTCATTATCACCTCTCCCCTTCCGAGGTATCTCCGGATATCATTATTTACGGCGACCACCGCATCGGCATCGGTGACAATCGCTTCCTTCAGTTTTTGGGAATAGGTTCTGGCGCGGGTAGAACGATAATGCTCCTCAATCGGCAGAGAGAGCCAGAGGTCGCGGAAATCGGCCATCCAGAAAACTCCCAGTTCTTTTTTAAGTCTTTGTCCGATTATATGGGCTGAGGGGGGAGGTGAAGTACTGATAACCGCGGCAATCTGCTTATCTCTGATGAGGGAGACTGCCCGGCGATAGGCGAAGATGTTCCAGAATCGCTTGGAATCGGGCGTCTGAAAGAGAAAAGAACTCCTGGCTTTATCTATCAATCTGCCGGTGGTTTTCCTCTTTCCCATCAGAAATAACAGCCGCGCCGGATCCAGCGAACCGGCACGAATAATATTGTCCTGGTTCAGCGATGCCAGTCGGGAGTGGTCATATTCCGGATAGAGAATCGGCTTAACCGTTAGCGTAAAGACCTGATAGCCGTATTGGGGAAGATAGCGATGAAGCACCGTCGCTCTTGAGACTCCCCCCATCCCGAGCGGCGGGAAATAGTACGAAATCAGCAGAATTTTCTTATCCGGCACGACGGGCTATTATCCTTTCCATCACCTTGATGGTGGCGGCGATATTGTCGCTGAAGCGCGCCTTTGACGCCGCCATCCTATGATTGCTCTCCAGAATCTTCTCCACAGGATAGCTATCGTTGAGCAGTTTTTCAACCGCACCCTGCAGACTCGCGGGGTCACGGGGGTCAAAGAGGACGCCGTTGGTCTTTCCAACCCATTCCCGCACACCCGGAATGTCCGCTACTATCGGAAAGAGCCCGATACCCATCGCCTCCAGAAGTGAAGCCGGAGAAGAATCAGATAATGATGCCGAAAGATAGATATCAAACGATGCATAATACGGGATAAATTCCTTTCGGGATAACCGGCCGTAGAACCGTACCGCCTCTCCGATTCCAAGCCGTTCGACCGCTTCTCGAAATATCGACACCTCATCACCCCAATCGGGAAAGGTTATAATAAGGTTACCCTTTTTCAAGATACCGGCTAATGACTCAATGATGAAGCGGTTATTGTATATTTTGTTGTGCGGTCGCGGGACAATTATTTTCAGAGGTGTGCTGTCAAACGGTTTATCTGCAATCTTTTTCTCAAAGAGCAAAAAATATTCATCCTCCAGCCCCCAGGGGATGATCGCAATATCCTCTCTGTAACCCAGCCCTCTAACCTGTTCACCAAGGTAGGCGGAATCGACAATAATATGGTCGGACTGCTTCAACGCATATCGGACACGGGCGCGGTGAAGTGCGGATTTGGTTGGAGATATCAGGATATCAGAGCCGAGGCAATGAAGGATGACCGGAAACCTGCTATGCAAACCGGCAAAGGCGGTAGAGAATCCGTAACCTGAAGCGAAGTGGGGATTGATTATATCGGGCTTCAAGACTTTCGCCAGACGGCTAATCTCACCGGCGCAAAGAAGGTAATCAAGAAAATTAATCCCGCTTATCCGCTTGAGATTCTTGTCCACCGGCTCCCCCGGCTCCAGCGACGCCATTGTTATCTCAACGCCGTTTCGTTTCATCTCGGCCAGATAACGGGCCGAGTGCACCGAGCGGCCATCGGCGAGCATCAGGAGTTTCATGCCCTCTTCCCGCGATAGTAAAGCTTCCCCAGAAGATTCTTATAGGTATAGAAAAAATAAGGGGTTTGTACTCCGCCCCAACTGCTCTTGAACTGTATCAATGTCTCGGCTCCGGACGGAGAAGCGCCAAAATTGAAATATTTAAGTCCCCGGGCGCGCGCCCAACGAATAGCGTAGTCAAGCATCAGATAGTTGGGTTTTAAGTCGGAGAACTCCCGGTCAAAACAACTCTGCCAGTAGAGCATCTGATTTCTTTCGACCAGGTAAATATGTGACGCCGCCAGCCTTTCCTTCTTGCTCACCATCAGCCACAGAATGCGCTCATCTTGCTGAGAGAGAGAATATAGTCTCTCGAAAAACTGCGGAGTAAGTTTCAGTTTCCTGCCTGACCGCTGCAGATTGGCTCTTGCCAGACGAAAGAATTGCTCGGAGTATCGGTCATATTCAAAAGCGGCGACTTCCCCCCCTTGCTTCATTCCGTGGCGAATTTCCGTCTCCCGTTTGGAATCGGCAGATAAGGGAGCCATAAGGTCGAGAATCTGGGTGGAATGTTCCCGTCGGCGGAATGCCCGGTTAATAATTACCTCTGCCGGATTGAAAATATCGGCTCTCATGTACCGCCGGGGCCGCAGATAATGAACCAAAGACGATACAAATCTATTTCTATCACTCTCGCTCACGGTACTATTGTAAAAAGGTCCTCCGTAAAGCCCCTCCGGCATGGAGCGGAGCCGCTTGCCAAAACCGCTGCCGAAAGAGATCGCTGCCATACCGGCTCTTAATCCTCCATTATCCTCGTCGGCAAAAAAAATGGGAGCGCCTCCGACCGTCGTCCAGAGTGATGTGAATTCCGGCGACGAAAAAAGAGAGCCGGCGCTGAGCTCTGCCCACTTCGCGCGCGGAATTTCGGCGATTGAAAAAGTGGTGAAGGGCATTATTCCCGTATCAATAGAATTTTGCCGCGCCCCACCGAGCCATCCTCGGCGGTCAAAAGAAAAAGATACACCCCGGTTGCCAGCGGCTGACCCTGCTGATTTTTTCCGTCCCAGGGAATATTAATATTAAATTCTCGGACTTTCTCCCCTGATGCCGTAAAAATCCTGACAGTCGCCTCACCATTATAATTGAAAGAGAGAAACTCCCCGTTCCCGCTTACCCGGAATGGATTGGGAAAAGCGATTACCTGCGTTATATCAGACGTTGGCGCGCCGATGGGCGAACTCAGCCGGGAGACTCCGGCAGGAGTGCCCACCCAGACATCATTAGTCACCGGGTTAATCATCAGGGCATTGATGATATTATCCGCCAGGCCGGAATTCAGTGTGGTATAGACATCAATGGTGCCGCTGACTGAATTATATTTCGCCAGCCCCCGCCGCGAACCCATCCAGATATTGCCGCGACGGTCAAATGCCAGGGCGGTCACTTCCGGTCCAAAGTCGGCAGGGAGAAGCACATTGATAAACCGCTCTATGCCGGGGTCGTAACGAGACAGACCATACTTGGTGCCGACCCAGAGAATGCCGTTGCGGTCGAAGCGGACGACATTGACATTATTGGAGCCGAGACGGCTGTTGTCTTCGCGAAAATTTACCGCCGAATCATCATTCTTGTCAAAAGGATTTGTCCCATAGTGATAATAGAAGACGCCGTTGTTTTCGGTGCCGACCGCGAAATATCGGTCAGTGAAGTCTATCGACAAAGCCCCCTCCATCATCACCCCATCCGACATCCCGAAAGATATCCACTGTGAGCGGTTATAGAGGTTCATTATGGATACATTGTTATTCTCGCGGGAGATAAACTGGCAGGCGTACAGGTAGGATGAACTTACAGCCAAGTCCCTCACTACTACATAATCGTGGGCTTCGATAACACCGCGCAGGGTGGAATTGGCTTCATTATATCTTATAATGCTGTCCGGGGTAACCTGAAAGAGCCCGTCTCCCCAGGCCGCCAGCCAGATATTTTCAAGCAGGTCCTGGACCGTCGAGGTCGCCCATTCCCGGAGACTGAGATTGATACCGCTCCACCCCTGGCCGTCAAAGACCGCGGCGCCGTTGCGGTCAAAACATCCCACCACATTTCCGGCGGCGCTGGTAGAGAGAGCGGACACGTTATTGCCCGGCAATCCTTCATCGTTGAACTTTTCATACGTGGTCAGATCACCCAGATATAAACCATCCCGCGCCATCCCGAGCCAGTGCTGCGAGCCGACCAGCCGTCCCGCGGCAAAATTATAATTGGGAAGAGACGGAGTATTGTTCCAGTAGATAGCGGCGCCATGCTTAATAAAGAACCCCCCTGATGAGTAAATGAATAGCGAATCCCCCTCCAGGGTCATTTTCCGCACGGAGATAGGAAGTCGGGTCGATAGACGGGTGAAAGTGGTATCGATGGCAGACAGGGACAATTTGAAGGCGCTGCGGGTGGTGCCGAGATGTACCGTGTCGCGATATAGAGCCAGGGCGCGAACGGTATCGACCGCCAGCACCGGAAAATTGTTGGTATTGAAACTCTGCCAGTTGATGTACGATTTGAGCAGGTCAGGATTCGATTTATTCGCCACCGCCATACCGCCGGAGGTGGCAAGCCAGATACTGTCGCCATCAATCATAATGTCATAAACTGACGGCTCCGGATTAATCCCTCCAAAGCGAAAATAGAAATCTTCAATCTGCCCGCCATTGACCTGTTTCGAAAAGAGATAAAGTCCGCGCGATGTCCCCAGCCATAACTGGTCGCCGTCATCTTCAATCGTATAGATAGTTATCAGATTGTTGTCGCGGTCGAAAAACAGATAAGGGGTAAAATTGCCGTCACTCTGCTTAATGAGCCGCCCGTAGCCGGCCAGCCAGACATTTCCGGCAATATCCTTCATAACATAATGCAGGTCATTGGTGCCGATGCCGGAAGCATTGGTGAGCTTTCGCATTCCACCGCTGAGCGGGTCAATCTTCAGCCACCCGCCGTATGTAACTACCTGAAGAGAGTCGTCAAAAAAGTCAAGGTGCCGAACTTCCTTGGTCGAAGTGTACGACATCCAACCGTGGAATTCCGCGCTTGTTTCCGCCCGTACCGGAGCGACCCCCGCGATGACTACAAAAACCGCGGCGTAAATCAGCATAAAGGCTTTTGGCATATCACAAAATATAGCGAAATTCTTCTGTTTTAACAACCGCTCGATATATATGGTCGCATGGCGTGAGGTTAAATGGCAGGCGCAGGTGACATCAAATCTTTATTCTTAGAACCACGTCACCGGGGCGATTTGTTCTTAAGTTGACCGACAATCCGGAAAAAAGCCACCGTGAGAATCAGGAAGAGAGTGACATATAAGGAGAGACGTCCGATAACCGGTCCATGGAGGGTGAATAAAGTATATTCATCAAGCGGTTTGAGCCCCCCGGTTATGACCTTTCTTTCGTATAATCCGGCTCGAACGGTTTCTCTGCCGTAGGGGTCAATCAGAGCCGAAATACCGCTGTTGGCGCAGCGGGCTATCCAGACCCGGTTTTCGACCGCCCGAAAAACGGCAATACGCATATGCTGAAACGGTCCCGGGGAGCGGCCAAACCAGGTATCGTTGGTGATATTGACAAGGAACTCTCCCCCTTTGAGAAGACATTGACGGATATATTCCGGGAATGCCGATTCAAAACAGATAAGAACAGCATAGGCAGTCTGGTCGGTCTCAAAGATAACAATGGAATCGCCCGGGTAGAAGTCGGACCACCACTCCACCTCCTGCGTCCGGATAAAAGTAAGATAATTTTCCAGAAATTCCCTTGTCAGAAAAGGAAAATAGTCCTGGTACGGGACATGTTCCGAAAACGGCACCAGATTGACTTTGTGATATGCCGCCGACATTGTACCATCAGGCGCAAACTGGAAGGCGGAATTATAGGTTTTCCCTTTGTCGCCCCTGGTTTCAATATCAAGCGTCCCCACAATATTGTAGGCGCCGCTCTTGCGCGCCGACTCGCTCAGCATCCTCTTGTACCGCGGCTCATGGCGGGGATAGCAGGGGGCAGCCGTTTCGGGCCAAACTATCAGATGAGCCGAATCTTCCGCCGCTTCCTCAATCAGAGTATCATACAGCGCAAAATTCCAATCCCTGGTTTCCGGCGTCCATTTGATATCGAGGTCAACATTCCCCTGCAAAAGCGAGACCTTTATTTTCCCCGGATCGGGATAGGGCGGAAAGACCACCCATCCATAGAGATATACACTGACTATTATTCCGGCAAAAGCAAGGGCGGAACTCACTCTTCTTTCAAGACGAGCGCCCCTCTCCAAAAACTGCCAGACCAGAATATTCAGGATGACAATTATGAAAGAGAGACCATAGGAGCCAATCACGGAGACAATCTGTATGAAGGTCAGATAATACCCCTGGCTGTACGCCAGGTCAGTCCAGGGAAAGGCAAATTCGCTGAGGCTCCGAAAGTATTCCATCCCGACCCAGAGGAAGGGAAGCGCGGTCAGACCGATATATTTTTTCCAGTGGTAAAGACGAACGAAAAGAGAAAGCACGGCCGCCGGGTAGAGGGAAAGGATAAAAACCGCGGCAATCATACCAGGCGGGGTTACTATCGCCACCCAGTAAAGAATAAAGATATTCGACATAAACGAATAGAAGTATGCCGCCTTAAAAACCTCTTTCCCTTTGAGATTGACAATTATTGCCAGCGGCCTGAAAAGCGCCAGCCATGCCAGGAATCCGAAAGGTAGCGGAAGATATGCCAGGGCGAGGACAAACGCCCAGAAGGTCAGTTCAGCCCTGCGGAGCCGCAGAGCGGCGTCGGGGGGCCAGAAGAAGGCTTTAATGCTTGCCAGCAGGGACTTCACCCGGTATCAGTAGCGATTTCCCGGTCATCTCGACCGGCTGGTTAATATGCAAATATTGCAGGATAGTAGGAGCGACATCGGCAAGGATTCCTCCTGTCCGAAGCCTCACCTTATTCCAGCGGGAAACGCTGTCATAGAATATAAAGGGAACGGGATTAGTGGTATGTGCCGTGTGGGGTCCGTTGGTCTCCGGGTCAAACATCTGCTCGGCATTGCCATGGTCGGCAGTAATTATCGCCTGCCCTTTGACTTCCTCCACCGCCGCCATCACTTTGCCGACTCCGGTATCGACCGCTTCGACCGCCTTAATTGCCGCTTCCAGTATCCCGCTATGACCGACCATATCGCAATTGGCGAAATTCAGAACGATTACATCATATTTCTTCGACCTGATAGCCCGAACCGTCTCATCCGAGACTTCAACCGATGACATCTCCGGTTTCAAGTCATACGTGGCAACTTTGGGGGACGGTATCAGCTTGCGGTCCTCACCGGGAAAAGGCTCCTCGACACCTCCGTTGAAAAAATAAGTCACATGGGCGTATTTCTCCGTTTCCGCGATTCGAAGTTGCTTCAACCCGGCGCGGGAGACAACCTCACCGAATATATTGGTCAAATGAACCGGCGGATAGGCGACCTGCGCTTCTTTCAGTTCCACGTCATAATTGGTCATGGTAATCAGGTGGACAGCCGGTTTCCCGGGGTGCGGATACCCCTCATATTCTCGCCCGGCGAACAGGTATGATAACTGTCTCACCCGGTCGGCGCGGAAATTAAAGAAGAGAGCAATATCACCGCTCCGGAGCCTGGGGCCATCACCGGATTTATCCTCGATAACGACCGGCAGAATAAATTCATCCGTTACATTTTTCCTATAAGAAGCCTCTATGGCTGAAATGGGGTTGTCGAATCTGTCACCGACACGATTGACAATCGCCTGATATGCTGTCTCCGTCCGCTCCCAGCGTTTATCGCGGTCCATCCCGTAATACCGTCCCATCACCGTCGCCACTTTTCCCAGCCCGACTGCCCGGAAATAGTCGAGCATCTCTTTCATATAGTTGACCCCGGCCGTCGGGGAGGTGTCCCGTCCATCCATGAAAGCATGCAGATAGAGCCGTTTCACACCCTGTTCCTCTGCCAGTTTTACCAGGGCTTTCAGATGCTCCATGGAGGAATGAACACAGCCATCGGAGAGAAGCCCGAAAAGATGGATAGCGCTACCGGACGCGACCGCCTTCTTCATCCCTTTGAGGAAAACCGGGTTGGTAAAAAAGTCGCCATCGGATATAGATTTGTCTATACGAGTAATATCCTGATAGACAATCCGTCCGGCGCCGAAATTGAGATGTCCCACCTCGGAGTTTCCCATCTGTCCGCGTGGGAGACCCACAGCCAGCCCGGAGCCCTCAATCGGTATATTGGGGCAGCTCTTGAATAACTTGATTATATTCGGTTTGCGGGCGGCAATGACCGCGTTATAATGCTTATTTCCGCGAAGACCGAAACCGTCCAGAATACAGAGTAAAAACATGCCTCAAGCCTTCAGTATCACTTCTTTTTCCCCTTTTTCCATTTTACCAAGAATATACGGACTCTCTCCGAGGGTTCTCAAGTCGTTGATGACCGCAGCGGCATCTTCTGCCGCGACGACAATTATATACCCGATTCCCATATTGAAAGCCGGGTACATATCATCATCGGCAATATTCCCGCATTGCTGGATAAAGGAAAAAATCGGCGGAACTACCCAGGCCGCCCTGGAGATGATCGCGCGCAGCCCGTCGGGAAGTATTCTGATAAGATTCCCCTTAATTCCGCCGCCGGTGATATGCGCCATACCTTTCAGGCGATACTTTTCCATGAGGCGAAAGATGGGTCGTTGGTACGATTTATGGGTGGCTAAGAGGGCATCGGCGACAGACATTCCGAGGCTCGCTATTGTCTCCTCGGGGCTCTTGCGGGCTATCTCGAATATCGCTTTCCGCGCCAGCGAATAGCCGTTGGTATGAAGTCCCTCCGACGCCAAACCGATGAGGATATCCCCTTTTTCGATTTCACTGCCGTTGATTATCTGATTCTGCTCCACAATCCCGACAATGAAACCGGCCAGGTCATATTCGCCGGCCGGGTAAAAATCAGGCATCTCCGCTGTTTCTCCCCCCAGCAGCGCCATTCCGGCTCTCTGGCAGCCATTAGATAGACCCGAAACAATCTCGGCCACCACCTTCGGGTCAAGCTTGCCGGTGGCGATATAATCGAGGAAAAAAAGCGGGCGGGCGCCATGCACCAGAATATCATTGACACAATGATTCACCAGGTCTTCACCGACGGTCTGGTGACGCCCTGTCATGAAAGCGATTTTCAACTTGGTGCCGACACCGTCGGCCGAGGAGATTAAAACCGGGTTTTTTAAACCGGTCAGGTCCGGCTTGAAAAAGCCGCCAAATGCCCCAATTTCGGAAAGGACGCAAGGATTAAAGGTCTTTCGCGCCAGTTCCTTTATCTTCTCTTTTGCCCGGTCAGCGGCGGCGATATCAACACCGGCAGCGCTGTAGTCCAATTTCTTTTTTTCCATAATGAAACGGCAAGCTAATATCGCTCTCCCCTGCTGTCAAGGCATAAGAAAACTTGAGAAAAGGCGATGAATCATTATATTGAGCCATGCTCTTGACGGTCTTGATGCCGGTTTATAATGAAGAAGAGACAGTGGAGCGGATTATCGGCAAGGTCCTGGCGGTTCCGCTGGAACTGGAGTTAATAATCATCAACAATGGCTCGACCGACCGGACCAGCGAGATTCTGGAGCATTTCGCCGGGAATCCCAAAGTTAAGATTATAAGCAAAGACCTCAATATCGGCAAAGGTGACGGGGTCGTTTCCGGATTGAAGGTAGCAGGCGGGAAATACACGGTCATTCAGGACGGCGACCTCGAATATGACCCGAATGACTTTGTCAAAATGGCAGAACTGGCGGAAAAAAAGAACGCCGTGGCGGTTTTTGGGTCACGGAGGCTGAACCCGTCATCCGGCATCTCTTATAATAGATATCTCTGGGGAGGGGAGTTTTTGACTATTCTTGCCAATTTGCTATTCGGTGTCGGGATAACTGATGAAGCCACCTGTTACAAAATGGTTCGAACCGATATTCTCCGGCAGTTGAACCTGCAATGTCGACGGTTTGAGTTCTGCCCGGAAGTAGTGGCGAAACTGGGTCGCAACGGCATCAGGATATATGAAGTGCCGATTGCCTACTATCCGAGGAAGTTTGAAGAGGGGAAAAAAATCAGATGGTACGACGGGATAGAGGCGATCTGGACCCTCTTAAAGTACCGCCTTCAGCCGCTTAAGCGCTTTAGAATTAAGAAATAAATAGAGTAATCCCAGGGCGGTAAGGAGTGATATCAATGCCCCGCTCCAGAAATAAGGAGTATGATAGACAAAGACAATCGTTCGGTCCTGCGGACTGAATCTGGTGGCTAATAAACCATCCTGCTCGAACAGCGGGCGTCCATCCTTAGCCTTCCAGCCGTCATCATAACCTATGCTGAAAACAATCTCCCCTTCCTGGGTCGGCAGAAGCTCATAAACCACCTTATTCGGCGTGAATTCACGGCTGATGATTTCCGCCTGACCTTCGGGGAAATACTCCATCATTACTTCATTGAGCGGTGTCACCAGCGCCCGGCTGTCTTTGTACCCCGATAGCCAGGGTGTTGTCAGTGAGCCATGATTCTGAAGAAATTGATTGTAGATATCGTCCTTGCTTCCGATGACATGCCGAAATTCGCCTGCCTGCCAGACTCTTTCCGGCTTCTTATATTTGATGGTCGAAAATCCCGGTAGATTTATCAGATAATTGGCGGCAAGAATCAGTCCCACGATACTTGCGGCGATAACGGAGAGACTCTTTATCTTTGACCTATATCTTTCCATAAGTTTATCCAGCCCTATACCGCCTAAGATGGCAAACGAGAGTATTACGAACTGGAATGCCCGCGATGGGCAGCGAATCGAAGAAAATCCGGGAAGTCTCAGTATCTGATTCCAGGGGGAGTTGCTGGAGAAATGACCTAACCCGAAAATGAAGAAAAAGATGCCGACAATCAGCCAGAGCCGGCTTCTTCTGAAAGCCAGAATAATGCCAGCCAGGGCAAGAAGCGCCACCAGCGGCGATAGATAGGCGCTGTACTCATGCCATCCCCAGAGTTGCTCCGGAACGACCCGACGAAAGATATCCTGGTCAAAAGAAAAGAAGGCATCGAAAATAAGCCCGAAGGGAGTGCGGTCATCCGGCTTCCCGGGCCAGCGGTTCTGAGACAGATAGGTAAGCATCGGGAGAAACTTGACTCCGGCAAGCAAAACTCCGGCAAACACCGCAAAAACAAAGCGGACGAGGTAGCGGAAAGTTCTGGTCTCCAGCGAGAAGAGCAGTATGACCAGCCCGGAGAAGAATACGGTATATAGTAAAGGAATAGCGGCGCCGTTGCCAAGGATGATAAGGGCAATGGCAACCACCGCCCCCAAAAGGTAACGGAGGTTGTCATCGGATTTCCATAGAAAATAGAGAAACCAGGGCAGAAAACAGAAATGGGTGAACGGCATATGCCCGATGGAGAAATGCAGGGCAAAATAGGAGCTGCCAAAATAGGCAATTGAAACCAGGGCAGCGGCGTGGGGCGACAGACGGAGCCGCCGCGCCAGCAGATACGACCCGTAGAAACCGAGAAAATAAGCGACCAGAACCTGAAGTTTCAATCCCGCCAGCGGTCCGAAAATCAAGACCAGAAGAAACAGCGGGGATAAAATGCTTACCTCCGGATGGGCAAAAAGGATATTTCCTCCGGCAAGATATGGATTCCAGAAGGGAAACTGATGATAATGCACCATGGTCCAATACGGTATCGCCGCCATGGTGGTAAACAGTTCCCAGTCCCCTACACCAATATAGTCCCAGTTGAAAAGGAAGGTGAGGCTGAAAAGAATTGCGACTAAGAGAAAAAAGAGCCAGGGAGGAAGGCGGAACTTGCCTGATGGGGTTGAGAGTTCTTTATCAATCGCAGCCCGATTGTCCATGGGGGGAATATATCAATTTCAAAGGATGGACGAAATCGCAAAATGCCGGCTATCTTATCAATTCTATCAACACAAAGCATTTTTCCGGCGGGTCGAGCCGATGGAGCTTAATCTTCCGGTATATCTTTTCTATCCGATATTCCCCGTAAAAATACTGACTGGTATCCTTACAGGGATTATCGGCGAAAATCGCCCGGCGCGAGAATCTAATGATATCCGGCGATGGCAGCAAAAACTCGCCAGAGGTTCCGGCGCAGGGAGGCCAGCTTTCTCTTGGACCGTCCGGCATCAAGGCAAACTCAGCTCCTTTGAATTCCATAATCCCTATAACGCTTCCTCCTATTATCCTTGAGGAATCCGACCGGTCGGCATATATTAGTTCGGCATGATAAGTACCCCGAAAGTCGCCCGAGTCGCTTCTAACTAAAGTATCATCCTGGCAGGATAGGAGAAAAATGGCGGCAATGACGACAATGTAATTCA
>JBFMEF010000168.1 GCA_040753495.1 Candidatus Zixiibacteriota bacterium | reverse complement strand
TACCGAGCACAACAATAACGATTACCAGCTCCACCAGAGTAAAGCCGCCGGAGCGCCGCATCCATTCTGCAATCAAGCCATCCGTCATACCTTTTCTACCAGTTGTTCTCGCCGCTGACCGAGGTGTTGGGCCAGATTTCGCCGGTAGTCGGGTTATATGCCCAGCCGCCGCGAGCGCCGACCGTGGTCCCTTTGGTCACGCCGGTGACAATACTGTCGGGGGCGTTGGCATCGGACTGGTACGGATTCTTCGGAATGGACTGCTCCATCACTGACCCGGGAGCCCGCAGACTATCAATCGGGGGCCAGGCTGCGGTTCCGGTTGTCACCGCCTGATTGGCATACCAGATGGTTATGCCGGAGCGAAGGCCTCCCAGCGCCGCCCGCGTCGCGGACTCGCGCGCCTCGGAACTGATATCTTTGTACTTCGGAATCGCCACCGCGGCAAGAATTCCGAGTATGACAATTATGATCACCAGCTCAATGAGGGTAAAACCCTGCCCGTTACTAAGTCTTTTGAACGGCATATCTCCGCTCCTTTGATTAAAAGTTTAGATATTATAGGTTCTTCGATTATTATCGGAAAAATGTCGATTTCTCTTGAGCGTCTCAGCCCCGGAAAATCTGGGCTAAGTTCCACATTGGCAAAAAGATCGCCAAAGCCACTATCAGCACAAAAAATCCTAAGACGACGGTCAGAATAGGCTCCAGTAATGACGCCAGGTGTCGCGATTTGTAATCCACCTCTTTGTTATAATGCAGGGCGACTTCGGAGAGCATGCTGTCAATTGAGCCGCTTTCCAGTCCGATGCGTATCATCTGAAGCCCCATTTCCGGAAAGTACTGCAGCCGTGATTTTATCCCGTCCAGTTCCCGCCCTTCCTTGAAAGAACTGGAAAGGACTTTTATCTCTTCGGTCAGTCGGGCATTCTTGACCGTCTCCGACAGCAGTTCCAGCGATTTCACCATAGGAAGTCCGCTTTTGAGCAGGAGATGAAACATATAGGAAAAACGGGCGATATTTCCTTTGACAATCAGGTCGCCGAAGACCGGCAACGACAGAAACCAGGTGTCAAAATAGAGTTTTCCGGAAGGAGTAGCGTAGATTTTTCTCAGCGTCAAGCCGGCCGTAATAAGAAGGGCAATTACCGCCACCCAGTATGTGGTGACGATATGATGCACCCAGATGATTATGCGGGTTGGCGCCGGAAGCTGCGCTCCCATTGAAGAATAGAAATCGATGAAGCGGGGGATGACAAAGGTAATCAGGACGGCAAATGCCAGAACGATGGCGCAGACCACAATTATCGGGTAGCGGAGGGCCGATTTAATCTGACGGTTCAAATCCAGGTCGCGCTCCAGCATATATCCGAGCGAGTCAAGGATTTCATCCAGTTTGCCGGAAGCTTCTCCAGCCGCTATCGAAGCAATGTAGATCTTATTGAAAAGCTCCGGATGCTCCCCCATTGCGTCCGAAAGGGAACGTCCCGACTGAACGTCCGATCGGATTCGCTCGATGGTCCGATTGAAATAGCCGTTTGCCGGACCGATTTTAATTGTATCGAGCGCCCGCAGAAGCGGAATACCGGCTTTGTACAGGGTCGAAAGATTCCGGGTGAATAGAATCAGGTCTTCATATTGACGGCTCTTCAGAAACCCAAAGAGGGCCGGGCGAACTTCCTGCTTTTGCGGTTTGATTTCAATCGGTATCAGCCGCATCTCTTCCAGGATAGCGGCGACTCTCTCGGGGGCTTCAGCCTGAATCGTCCCGCTTCGTTTCTCCCCCTCAGCGGTTCGCGCCGAATATGAGAAGGTCTCAGGCATTTATCAGTATTTTCTCCAGCGATGCCGCCGGACGGGATTGCTCTCCCATCGATGTCACTCGCAGCAGCTCTTCCAGGCAGACTTTTCCTTCGGCTACTTTCTCCAGCCCCGCCTGGAACAGCGGCTTGTAACTTCGCGTGCCGGCGTAATTGCGAATCTGAATTTCCGAGGCGCCGCTGATTATCATTTCCGAGATGGTGTCGTCAACTTCCACCAGTTCGTAAATCCCGATCTGCCCCATATAGCCGGTCATGCGGCAACGGGTGCAGCCTGACCCCTTCATGAATCGAATTCGGGTGGTGGCGGTGTCCAGATGGGAGAAGCGGATATGGACATCCTGGGGCTTGTATTCTTCGGCGCAATGAGGGCAATTGGTCCGCAAAAGCCGTTGCGCTAGAATCCCCTTGAGGGATGACGCCACCAGGTAGTTCTCTATTCCCATATCAATCAGACGATTGATACTGCTGGGGGCATCATTGGTATGGAGGGTGGAAAGCACCAGATGCCCGGTCAAAGCCGAGCGAATCGCCATGCTGGCCGTTTCTACGTCCCGTATCTCTCCAATCATGATGATATCCGGATTTTGACGAAGGATATAGCGCAGAATTGAGGCAAATGTCAGTCCGGCGCGCTCATTAGTCTGAACCTGATTCACCAGCGGTATTGAGTATTCTACCGGGTCTTCAATAGTAATAATGTTCTTTTCAATCGAATTGACTTCCTGAAGCGCCGCATAAAGGGTGGTAGTCTTGCCGCTCGAGGTCGGTCCTGTCAGGAGAACAAGGCCTTCTTTCTTCCGAATCACCCGCTTCCAGGCTTCCAGAAGATTAGGGGAGAAGCCAAGCTGCTCCATTCCGATATTCAGAATCCGTCGGTCAAGAATTCTAATCACCACCTTCTCGCCATGTATGGTGGGAAGGGTGGATATTCTCAGGTCGATATTGCTGCCGTCAACTTTCATCATCAGACGGCCATCCTGCGGAAGGCGTTTCTCGGAGACATCCATATTGGCGGCAACTTTGATGCGGGAGATGATTTCGGCCTGCAATGATTTGGGGGGAGAGGCTTCTTCCCGCATAACGCCGTTAATACGGTACCTGATTCGCAGCTGGCTTTCGTCCGGCTCGATATGGATATCTGAGGCTTTGTCCTTTACCGCCTGTGTAATTATCAGGTTAACCAGTTTGACAACCGGCGCCTCCCGCTCTGATTCCGAGACCGACTCCGAAAGTTGCGCCGTTTTCTCATCAACCTTGGCTCCCGGATAGGAACCAATCACGCCGCTCATCGAATCGGCGACCGAATAGTACTGGTCAATAGCGGCGTTGATTTCCGAATGGGACGCAATTACCCGCTTGATATCGCACTTGGTGATATATTTTAATTCATCGATGGCGATAATATTGAGCGGCTCGGCCATGGCGACCGTCATTATCTTGCCGATTTTGAAAATCGGCATCAGCGCATAACGACGGGCCATTTCTACCGGCACCATCCCGACCACCATCGGGTCGATTACCAGCGACGCCAGCGATATTTTGGGTATCTGCAACCGTTCCGAAACCGCTTCAATCAGCTGCTCTTCAGTGATTATCCCCTTCTCGACCAGCAACTGACCGATTTTCCGGCCGGTTTTTTCCTGTTCCTTGAGAGCCTCCGTCAGCTGCGCTGACGTAATCAGCCCCTTTTCAAGGAGAATGTCGCCGATTCTTTTTCGTAACATGGGAGTTAATCTCTTATATATCATTATAATAATCGGTATATAAGGGGATTAATTAAGGGCGGGAAGCCAGTCTGACAGCCCAAATCTCGATATTTTGGACAAAAAATAACCCGGTAGTGCGAGCACAGACACCACCGGGTATTCAGCCCCAAGCAAGCATATAGGCCTGTTTGAGTTAGACTTACTCCCCCCTCGCAGGGACTGATTTCTATAATTTCAGGGATTAATTAGCTATCTTGCTCTAATTTCATCTCCTCCCAGTTATCTGATTCCAAGCGCATCGTGACTCTCTGCCGTCCTCAAGGTACTCCTTCCCCCGCGTGACCATCGCTGTCTCATCCAGAGTGCTTCTGCAGGATTCTGCGTATTCAGGCGACAGAGGACTTCCTTGTCGTCTCACCGAAAGTGCTCCATCAACACAAATATTCTCACCATCTCAAAGAAATTCGTCTTTTCCTTAAAACCTTCTCATTCCGAAGTTGTCTATGCTTTCCTAAGCGGGTAACCTTGCAATACCGTTCCGGTGAAATTAGCATACAAATCTAATGCCAAGTAACATCCCGCATCGATTTTCATAAGATATTGTGATACAATGTGATTAGGGGAACCACTCGAGGCGGAAAGTCAAAATGACCACAAAAACGGGGGGTATGGGCAGGTCAGAATGACCTGACCG
>JBFMEF010000167.1 GCA_040753495.1 Candidatus Zixiibacteriota bacterium | reverse complement strand
ACTGACGTCTCTGGACGCCGGCTTGTATCTTGGGCAGGGATGAACCCTGCCCCTACAATAGGCCGTCGTAATTCCGGCGTGAAGGAGCGCCGACGGCCGTACCCGGTTGCGTCAGTTCTTAGGTCCGACTCCGTCGGAGCGTGAACTGACGCCCAAAATAATCTACTTCAAGAGGAGGTCTTATGTTCATAATTACCATTCCAATTCTCGGCTCGCTCTGGGATTTTCTCCTCCAGAATATCTTCACCCTTTTAGGAGGGCTGGGGACTATCTTCATGGTGCTGGTGGTCTGGTTCGCCAGGAAATTTCTGGCGCCGTACCTTCAGGTGGAACGTCGCCGTCGGTATGCCGAGTATATCGCGGCTATCGCTGATGAGGTCACCGATGACCTGGTGCGTAAATACCCGAACAACGAGTGGGTGAAGAGAATCGATGAAGCGGTGGATAAGATTATTGAAATTTGCGGAATCGATTCGGAAGTGGCGCGCCGGGCAACCTCGGCCGCGCTGGCAAGAAAAGGGATGGTGCGGGGACAGTGAGTTCCCGATATTGGTGCCCCACTCCTTGGAGTGGGGTCCTAATTCCGTCTTCAAAATCGACTGCAAGCAGTGGGGCACCATATGTTCTTACTTCAATGTCGGATATGTCCCCGGCAGAAGCATCGGCAATGGCTGCCCCGGACGCTCACTCAACAGTTTGATATATCGATAAACCGGCTCCTCTTCCAGTTCCGTCTTGACCGGAGACAATGATGGGAACTTCAGGAAACCTTTGTACTTCGGATGCTCCACTATGTCAAATTCTTCCCCTTCTAATCCCGCCTTCTCCGCCGCCATCGCCAGCGCCGTCATCAAACCACCGACTTCATCAACAAGACCGAGTTCTTTTCCGGTGGTGCCGGCGTAGAAATGCCCCTCGGCTATTTGGCGCACCCGTTCCTCGCTCATATTCCGACCCTGTGCGACCCTGACAATAAATGAGTCGTAGAATCGCCGAATTATCTCCTCCACGCGCTTCCGCTCCTCACCGGTCAGATTGCGCGACGGCACCGTCATCCCCAAAAAGGGAACTCTGATGCCGAATCCGAGTTCGGCATGCTCCCCCCGCTTGACATTGTCGGCAGTCATTCCCAGTTTGTCGCTGAACCCTTTGTCATAGAGCCATCCGCCGATAACCCCAATCGAGCCGGTGATGCTGTTCGGGCCGGCGACAATGCTGTCACCGTACATCGATATCCAGTAACCGCCCGAACCGGCAACCTGCCCCTGGCTGACTATCACCGGTTTTCTCTTGGCGCATTTCCTGATGGCTTCGGCGACAACATCGGATGCCATACCGTCGCCGCCGGGCGAATCAACCCGGAATACGACCGCCTTAACCCGACCATCGCCGGCTATTCGGTCAATTGTCTTCTCCAGCGAGCGGGCTTTGATACCGCTCTCCATGGCGCATTCCCCGAGACCGTACACAATCGCAACCTGCGGACGGCATCCCCATTCGGATGGGCTCAGGGCGTTATCGAGAAGTTCCCGCGCCGGAATACCGTATTTCTTTTTGCCGGTGAAATTCCGGACTATCTTATCCACGTCCGACCAGCGGGCAAGAGTGTCAACCAGTCTCAACTGAAGGGCATCTTCGGGAAGAAAGAAAATATTGCTGTCAATCAGTTTATCGTACTCGTCATGACTGAATCGGCGCGAGCGGCAGATATCATCGCGCACCGTTTCGTACCAGACATCGAGATAATCCTGAAACTGCTCCCGGTCGGCATCGGACATCTTATCCCGGCTGAGAACTTCCGCCGCCGATTTATATTTAAAAAAGCGCCATTCATCAAATCCAAGTCCCAGCTTCTCCAGGGTCCCTTTAAAATAGGTTTTCCCCATATTGAATCCGGGAAGCATAATGAAACCTTGCGGGTCGAGAACAATTCTGTCGGCAATTGATGCCAGATGATAGCCGGTCATCTGAGGCGTTTCGACAAAGATTATGACTCCTTTGCCGGCCTGCCTGGCTTTGTGAAGCTCCTCTCTTATCTCCCAGGCATGCTCGGGAAGAACTCCCAGAGCGGAGATATTGAGCGCTATGATTCCAATCCGCGGGTCATTGGCGGCGGCGCGGATATTTTTCAGCAGGTCGTAAAACCGAACCGTCCCGTCGTCAAATAAAACATATTTCTGATAATCAACCGTCCCCTTCAGGTTCATCGGCACATATCTCTTGTTGACCTGGCCCAGGGTATTGAAAATGCTCGGCTTGAGTCCTCCCATCCGAACCGAATAGGTATAGCGGGAGAGTTTTTGCTTGCTGTCATAATGCGACTGCCCGCCAAGCCCGAATCGTCCCAGATTCAGATTGATTCCGACCGTAAAAGCCTCCGACTCAAAATACCGTCCTACCAGGTCAATCCCCGGAGCGATTTCGACCGCCAGTCCGGCCGAGTAGGGGGCATCGGAAAGACCGACTCTTCGCGGCAGGGCGATATCGCCGAAAAGAGTCAACCGTGATGTTCCCAGCGGGCGAACCCCGATTTCGCCGACAAATTCATTCGCTTTGCTCACCAGCGAGAGGTACTGAATCATGCCGATACTGGCATACTTATTGGGTCGAATGATGGAACCGAGGGAAAGGAGTTTCTCTCTGCCCAGAGGACCATTGTTGCCGTCGCCGGTGGACCAGCCGTAACCGACACCGAACGCGAAACAGTCCTTTCCAGCGGCGAGGGAGATACGATAATCGCGCACCTTCAGCGAGCCAAATCTGGTAGTCTGGCTGGAAAAACCGAGGTATGGAATGGCGCTGTATATGCCCCAGTTGTTGAAAGAGGAGGCATCATTCCCTTCCGTTGACCAGAAAAATTTAGTTTCTCCGGTTTTCAAATAAGCGACAGCGGCGGGGTTATCGAAACCGAGAAGCCCCTCCTGATATGCTGCCGGCGGCGCCGGAAGAAAAGAGTACCGGTCATAATAGAGCGGGATTGCCTGCGAAAAGAGAATTGACGGCAATATCAGAATGAGGGCGGTTAAGGGAATTATCCTGGTTTTCATATCTCCTCCAAGAATCTGTTTGATATCAATACTGATAAAATATTGCTTTCTCAACGGCGTTCGGCAACTGAAATTGAAGATGGTGCCCCACCGTCCTGGTCGCTCTCCCCGGCGAGTCTTCGACCGTGGCGACTCGCGGTGGGATAATCCATAAATCGAATCCTGTCCGTAAAAACCCACCCCAAGGAGTGGGGCACCGAGGGGGGATTTTACGTTTGTCCTCCTGAAAAGGTCGCATATGGGTCGACCGCTACGGAATTGATTCTCTGTCAGGAAATAATTGTCGAACCCCTATGCCCAGTAGAGGCAGACCGGAAAAGAGGCGTTGATATCGCCGGTATGGGCGAAACTGATTCCCCGGCAGGCGCCGCGGCAGTCGCTGAAATGCGGGCATTCCCGGCAGGGACCATGAATCGATTCCCGCGGGAAATCCGATACCTGGGTCATCCGGGGGTCATCCCAAATCTCTGCCAACTCTCTTTCGTGAATATTCCCGACCGCGAACTCCTTTGCCAGAAGAGAAGTGCAGGGATAGACATCCCCGAACGCTGAAATATAAAGCAGTTTTACACCGGCGACGCATTCATGATATAAATACTCGGGCGGCAAGGGACCAAAAGCCGGGTCAAACATGACGACCGGGTTTTCCAGTTGACTCGCCTTTTCGATGAATACTTTTAAATCGGGAAGCCGCCGGTTGAAAGAGAGGCGCTCCATAACCCGGGCATGCTTGCCTCGTCCCCAGGGGACAAAGCCGCAGAAGCGGACTCGTTTGACCCCTTCCCGCTGCGCCAGTTTAATGAACGCCGCGGCATCATCAAGATTCTCCTGCCCGATAAGCATCGCCAAATCAAGCCGCATCTCCAGTTTCTGGCAGGCGCGGATAGCGCCCAGGATGGCATCATAATCTTCAACGGTCGCTTTCCGCATCTTCTGATTCTTCTCCGCGCTGGAGCCGTCAAGGCTAATCTGAATGAACGTCGCTCCCGCTTCTTTTAGCGAAGTTGCCCGCTTTTCATCCAGCAGAATGCCGTTGGTGGTAATGCCCGACTTTATTCCGCGCTCCGAGGCATATGCAATGACCTCTTCCAGTTCGGTCCGCATCAGCGGCTCGCCGCCAGTCCATCCGATAGCCTTAACCTCCCATTCGGCGAGGGTATCGATTATCCGGAAGCAGTCCGGCGGGGACATTTCCTGACGGGCGCGCCTCTCGGCGGCCGAATAGCAGTGCGGGCAGGAGAGATTGCATTGACGGGTAATCTCCCAGCCGACCATCTCCGGTTTTTCTTTCCGTTTTGACCGATAAATAAATTACTCCGCTCAACAAAAGGCGGAGCGCCATCGTAGATAAGAATGGCGCACCGCCCGGGTTTTACATTCCCGCTCACCGTTGCCGCGGAGAGCGGGAAAAAGTCAGTCGCCGCTATCTCACCAGGGCGGCAGAATCAAGAACAGCATCTTGTAACAGGGGCAGGGTTTACTCTGCGCCTGTCTGGCGGTTTCGATAATTCTCAATCTACTCACCTCCTTTCATAAGGTCGCATTGGTAGCGCAGTCGCATCATATCATCCAGATTATATTTCCACGAGCTGCAGGCGGTCAAAATGTTGCCGTTGCCCGACGGCTTCCTGTGATGGGGGCATCCCCCCATGCAGAGCGGCAGAACATGGCAGGCGGCGCATTCGCCACTTTCAAACGGGTCCCAATCGAGATATCGCTTCAGATTGGCCCTTTCGTGGGGATAGATTTCCTCGCGAAAAACATTTCCGACCGCATACCGGCTGTCCATCCCGACTTCCTCCCAGCATTTGAAGAGGTCTCCGTTGGGGACGACCACAAAGGATGCCTCGGTATCGGCTCCGCAATGCCCGCCCGGCGCCAGTGAGGGATATTCTATCTGATAGAAACCGCGCTCAACCAGACGGGAATAAAGTTCCACCTGACGATGCGCAAACTCCTCGGTGCTGAGGCAGCGGTCATTCATATCGGCGCAGACGGCGGTGGAATTATTGACATGCGAAAAATACAGAAATACGCTGTCGAGAATTTCCTCTCGCCTGAGAATCTCGACAAGACTGAAGGCGGCATCAAAATTATCCTTATCAATATTCACCCGGACCAGAATCTTCAAGATATCTTTTATCTCTTTCAGATTCTGAATAATCCGTTCAAAGGTCCCGTTGCCATTGTGCAGTTTTCTTCTCCGGTCATGAATCTCGGCAGGACCATCGAGCGTAATCTGGGCGCCGGTGACACCGACCGCCGCCAGGCGTCGCGCCATTGCCCGGTCGAGCAAATAACCGTTGGTGATAATTGCCGCCGGATGCAGAGTGACATTATGCTTTGCCGCCAGCGACTGGAATCCCATCTGAAGTTTCTCTATTACAGGAATGGCCAAAGTCGGCTCGCCGCCGAACCAGGTGAGAAGAATCGCTTTTGAATTTGGAATATATTTTTCGCTGAATTTCAGGACCGCATCGGCTGCGGCTTCTTTCATAATCTCCGGCCGCTGCGATTCGAAGCAGTATTCGCATCTGAAATTGCAGGCCAGGGTCGGGGCAACGGTCAAAACAAAAGTGTCCGGCTCGCTGCGACGTTTTCGATTCCAGTTGCGCTGCTCGGTTATCTCGTCCTCGGTCTCACCAATCAGGTATTTCCCTTCCTGAAGAGCCTGAAGAATCGCTTTTTCTTTATCGGTTGCCGCGTCCCGTTTGCCGGAAAGAAGTTCCTCTATCAGGGGAAATTCCTCCGGATAAATTTCCGCCAGCGCCGCCGAGGCGGAATTGAAGAGTAGCTGTCCGCCGTTGGGCAGAGATATGAATTGATTATACCGCGATGCTTTCATCAGGACGCCGTTCCCAGATGGTGCTCCCGGGGTTCCGCGACGGAACCGGATCAGATGACCTGTATGCTTGTATATATAAATACCCTGCCTTATATTTTCTGTCAAGCAGTTTAATTACCGGTGGGCAGCGGCGGCAAATTTTTCCAGTTAATTCCGGCAATCCTTATCGGACAGTGGGACAAAAAAATTGCCCGCGGTATGATTTTCTGCTGGACAAAACGGGTGTGGGGGCTTAAATTGGGTCTGTTGGTTTGGATTGGTTTTCAAAGGTTTGTTTGCTTTATTCAGAGATCTTCAGATTTAGGAATTAATCTAATAATCGGGATGTTTCTCAGTAACAAGCGGGATTCTTTGTTTATCAATCTGTCGGTCGTTAATCTTTTTCAGGAGAGTTCGTAATGAACATCTATGTCGGCAACCTGTCGTTTGAGACCGGCGAAGATGAACTTCGCCAGGCATTTGAGAAGTTTGGACAGGTAGCAAATGTTACCATTCTCAAAGACAAATTCAGCGGCAAGTCGCGCGGATTTGCCTTTGTGGAAATGCCCACTCAGGATGAAGCCCAGGCGGCAATAAGCGGCCTTGACGGCAAGTCGCTCGGCGGACGTAATATCCGCGTCAACGAAGCCCGCCCGCAGACTGAGCGGACCGGCGGTGGTGGCGGAAGGGACCGTCGCGGTGGAGGTGGCGGCCGAAGAATGTAAGATAGATTACAGGTTTGTATAATCTATAAATTGTCCTTAAGGGCGGGTGTCAAGAACTCCCGCCCATTATTTTTCCCGGAAAAATCCCCGGTCAATCTTTTCGAGCATCCCGCTTAATTTCCTAAACCAATCTTAAATTTCCCCGTAAAAGTGTAATATTAGCCGCTTGTGCGAGGAAGTTATGACGTTCTTTAAACCTAATACCGGGAGATGTGCCGATGAGCTCGTTAAGGCAGTTTTGCACCACCACCATCCTCACCCTGGGAGTATTTCTATCTATGGCTGAAATGACTCCCGCCGCCGCTTCGGTCAAAGAGGTTCCTACCCGCGACCAGATTGAAGACAAATACAAATGGAAACTGGAAGACCTTTACCCCTCCGATGACGCCTGGGAACAGGCGGTCGCCGCTATGAAAGAGGCGATATCCTCGTTTGAGAAATACCGGGGGAAGCTGGGCAATTCGGCCGAGATGCTTCTGGAATGCCTGCAGTTGAATGACTCCCTCTCTTCGCTTCTGCATCGTCAGATAGTCTATGCCTTCTTGAATAAAGATGAAGACAACCGGGTCGGAAAATACCAGGAGATGGGCGACCGGATTTCGACCGTGCGGGCGCAGTTCAACCAGGCTTCTTCGTACATTGAACCGGAGATATTGACCATACCGGATGAAAAAATTCGCTCCTTTCTGGAGCAGAATCCGAAACTGGCGACCTATAAATTCTATATCGAGGATATGCTTCGCCGCAAAGCGCATATTCTCTCACCCGAGATGGAAAATTTTCTGGCGATGTCGGGCAATGTCACGCGCGGTTTCAGCCAGATATTCACCATGATAGATGACGCCGATATCAAGTACGGCACCATTACCGATGAAAACGGCAACCAGGTGGATTTGACCAAGGAGCGCTATAGCGCGCTTCTGGAATCGACCGACCGGCGTGTCCGCAAAGAAGCCAGCGATACCTATAACAACGCCTATTTTGCCTACGAAAATACTCTCGGCGCTACCCTGAGCGGCTCTGTCAACTCCGACATCTACTACACCAAAGCCCGCAAGTACAAAACCTGCCTGGAGCGCTCCCTGGATGAATTCAATATTCCGCTGGATGTCTTTCATAACCTGATAAAATCGGTCAATGAGAATCTGGCGCCGCTGCATCGCTATACCGCCTTGCGCAAGAAAGTCCTGAAACTGGATACCCTTTATACCTACGATATGTGGGTACCGCTGGTGCCGGAAGCCAAAATGGAGTTTCCCGATTTCGAGGAAGCGAAAAAAGTTCTTTTTGACGGACTGAAGCCGCTGGGGAATGAATATCTCAACAACCTCAAAATGGCGCTGGATTCCCGCTGGGTCGATGTTTTCGAAACGCAGGGGAAAGGAAGCGGCGCCTATTCCTGGGGAACCTACTCGGTGCATCCGTATATCCTGATGAATTACGCCGGCACTCTCGACAATGTCTTCACTCTGGCGCACGAGCTGGGGCATGCCATGCATTCTTACTACACCAACAAGAATGAGCCATATATTTACGCCGGGCATTCGCTATTCACGGCCGAGGTTGCCTCCACCTGCAATGAAGCGATTATGATTAAGTACATGATTGAGCATGCCCAGACCAGGGAGCAGAAACTTTATCTTCTGAATTACTACATCAACCAGATTCTGGGGACATTCTATTCGCAGGTGATGTTCTCCGAGTTTGAATTGAAAATTCACGAGACTGTCGAGCAGGGAGGAGCCCTCTCGGCGGAATCGATGCGGAAGATGTACCGCGAGATTTACCAGAAATATTACGGTCCCGACCTGGTGATTGAGCCGTCCAAAGACTTGGGCGGTCTGCGGATATCCCACTTCTACCGTCAGTACTATGTCTATCAGTATGCCACCAGTTACGCCGCCTCGCAGATGCTTTCGCGGCGGATACTCTCCGGCGATAAGACGGCGGTCGAGGATTATCTCAATTTTATCAAGATTGGCAGTTCCGATTATCCGATTAATATTCTAAAGCGAGTCGGCATCGATATGACCCGCCCGGAGGCGGTGCAGAATGTGACGCAGACTTTCGCCGAGTTGGTGGAGCAGTTTGAGAAGTTGATTCTGGAAAAATGATTTCTGATTTCAGAGGCTTTGAAAAGGGCGCATCGAGGATGCGCCCTTTTTTTCGCGACCATTCAGAGCTCTTGCTATAAGAATTCATGGCTCGGTCGGTCTTTAGAGCGGCCGGACATGATTGCGGCGGGTCTCGTTCCGACTGTCGTCGGACCTAAGACACGCCGCAACCGAAACGAGAGACATGGCAGTTGCGTCAGTTCTTAGGTTCGAATCCTTTCGATGCGTGAACTGACGCCACGATCGGTGGCGTAGGTCAAAATCCCCCCGAGCCACTTGTCCATCGCGCGGCGCGAGCGGGGGTTTTGACAATCTTCCGTAGAAGCGAACCCACGCGTTCGCCCATTGTTGAATTCATCCTCCGTACTAAACGGGATAGATTGCGGCGGGTCTCGCTCCGACTGTCGTCGGACCTAAGACCCGCCGCAACCGAAACGAGAGACATGGCAGTTGCGTCAGTTCTTAGGTTCGAATCATTTCGAAGCGTGAACTGACGCGACAATCAGTGGCGTAGGTCAAAATCCCCCCGAGCCTTGTGTGCATAGCAAAGCGCGAGCGGGGGTTTTGACAATCTTCCGTAGAAGCGAACCCGCGCGTTCGCCCCTTGTTGAATTCATCCTCCGTACTAAACGGGGAAGATTGCGGCGGGTCTCGCTCCGACTGTCGTCGGACCTAAGACCCGCCGCAACTAAAACGAGAGACATCGCTCCGACTGTCGTTTGACTTAAGACCCTCCGTAACCGTTCGGTGGTTGCGTCAGTTCTTAGGTTCGAATCATTTCGAAGCGTGAACTGACGCGACAAGCGGTGGCGTAGGTCAAAATCCCCCCGAGCCTTGTGTGCATAGCAAAGCGCGAGCGGGGGTTTTGACAATCTTCCGTAGAAGCGAACCCGCGCGTTCGCCCCTTGTTGAATTCATCCTCCGTACTAAATGGGAAAGATTGCGGCGGGTCTCGCTCCGACTGTCGTCGGACCTAAGACCCGCCGCAACTAAAACGAGAGACATCGCTCCGACTGTTGTTGGACTTAAGACACGGCGCAACCGTACTATGATTTCAGGTCGACACACGGGTCGACCCCTACTTTACGTCAGCGGAGCAGGTCTTGACATTTCGGAGGATAACCGTTGCCGCAACATACAACAAAAAGACAAAGCGAATCCGACCTCTTGAACCACGTCACCTACTTCAACATCATGATTCTTTTCACTTCTGATTTTCCCCCGCTGCTCAGCTTGCAGAAATAGATACCGCTGGCCACCGGCGCTCCATCATCGCCCCGCCCGTCCCACAAAACCGCATGCTCTCCGGCATTTCGCCAGTCGTCGACCAGAGAGGCGACCTTCTGCCCCAGAATGTTGTACACTGTCAGCGACACCTCCGATGCCGCCTCCAGAGTATAACTTATCTTGACAGCGCTGTTGGAGGGATTGGGAAAAATATTGAAGGGGTCATCAAAATCGCCCGATGATGCCACAACGCCGCCATCGACCGAAATCACCACCGCATTTGACATGGAGGAGGCATTATTGACCTCATCGTACGCCTTCAGTACAAAACAGTAAGGTAAACTCGACGTCAGGTCTTCCACCGTAAAAGAGACCAACTCACCCGGTAACGGTGGCACGGGAGGATTAGGACAGGTATCAGCCCGCAACCATCTTATCTCCGAATAGATATAAAAATTGCCGGTCTTCACCACGTAATGATGCGCCTGTCCTTCGGTGCCATCATCGCCGGTCGCGGTCCAGGTTAGTATTACCTGTCCGGGAAGGGGACCATTAGTTACAGCCAGGTCGGTTATCGGAGCCGGGGGGATAGTATCGCCCTGCGAGTCATCCACCGTTATCACCACTCTCTCGGAATCGAGGCTCACGTTATCGGAGGCATAAAAGGTGACATAATAAAGACCCGCCTGCTCATAATTGGGGGTCCAGTCAAGATATCCCAAGCCGCCAGAATTGGTGAAGGATGCTCCGGATGGAACGGGAGAAAGGGAGAGAACCGGAATCGTTCCATCGGGGTCGGATGCCGAGACCGTTATATCGAGGTTAGCGCCCTCCATGACAAACAGAGGTCCTATCGGCGCCAGAACCGGTGGTCGGTTGACATCAGTTACGGTGATGGCAACCCGCTCGGAGTCGATAAGTGCGCCATCAGAAGCATAAAAGGTGAGATTGTAGGTTCCGGCCTGCTCAAAATTAGGAGTCCATGCAAAAATGCCGGTTCCACTGGAACTGGAAAATGATGCGCCACTCGGCAGAGCCGAGGAACTAAGAGTGGGAATGGTTCCGTCAGGGTCGGTTGCCGAAACATCGATTCTGATTTCTTCATTCTCGCGGACTGACCGGGAGCCGATTGATGATAGCACCGGCGGTCGATTGACGTTGTTGACCGTTATCACCACCAGTTCCGAATCGATATCGATTCCGTCAGACACATAGAAGGTAACATTGTAAGAGCCGGCCTGGCTGAAACTCGGAATCCAGCTGAACCGTCCGGTGTTATTTGCCTGGGGGACAAAAGACGCCCCGGCCGGCAACGGTGCGGCGCCCAGTGTAAGGAGGGTGCCGTCGGCGTCAGATGCCGACACCACAAAACTGAGACTTTGTCCCTCATTTATCGATTTCGCGCCAATGTCATTGAGAAGGGGAGGGTTATTCGGCGGCGCGCCATCAAATGTTATCTTCACCACATCGGCAAAATGATAGACTGTACCGCCGATAGTAGAATCCATCGGATACATGGCGTAGCAGACATCCCCGTGCGATGCCGGGACAATCTGCGCCGTGGTTACTTTCCAACTGTGTCGCCCTCGGGATATCTTTATCGGGTTCGACCAGTTCCAGGTCTCTTTGTCAAAATATCTCATATAGATATCGAAAGAATCAACCGTTGGAAAACGGCTCTGATTATAAAACAGCACCAGGCGGTCGGAGGCTTCTATGTAAGTCAGGGCGAGATAAGGGGGATAGTCCTGGTCGCCTATCGACGATTGAAAAGCCTCCCCCTCGGTCCATTGAGATGCGCCGCGGCTTTTGTACGCCCAAATCACGGAATCGCCATCCCGAAAATCTCTGGTGCTGACCAGGAATCGAATCGAGTCCTGCATGATATTACCGGCGAAACCGCGGAACATAGAGCGGTTGAACGCCCGCCCTTCGCTTTGCCAGCGACGGTTCCCTCTGTCCCAGGTGTACCAGCCGATGGAATTGTCGGCCGAGTCGATTATCGCCGCAATCGTATTGTCGCAGTAGAGTGTTCCGATACGGCAGCGCCCGGTGCCATCCCGCCTGACCAGATACGTGCCGTTGTCAAAACTGACCCCTTTATTCTCGGAAATCCAGTAGAGGACCGCGTTGTCGTCATTATATCCACGCGAGACCGAGATGACGGTGTCGGAGCCGGGAAGCCTGATGGCCGAAGCGATATATAATTCCGATTCCGGCAGACCCCAGTCATAGGTGAACAGAGTGGTGAGAGAATCATCTATCATACTGAAGGCATAGAGGCGATTGTCGGAGCTTCGCCCCTGATAGATGGTATCGTTGTACACGGTAATATGCGAATGGTCCAGGTCCGAAAGCGCTCCCATATTGTGCGCCACCCATCGCACGGCGCTGTCGAGATTGTAGGTGACGCGGAAGGCTTCCTTGCTGGGAAATCCGCTTAAGTAAAAAGCGACCTGCCCGCTGTCGGATAGCGGGGCGATTTGAAACCGCGGGATTGCCAGGGGGTTAAATATTTTGCTGGTGCTGCTGTCGATAGTATAATGCTGAATTGTCATGGCATCGGCCGGACTTGAAAAAGCGGCGATGACACCCAAAAGGCAAAAGAGAACCTTTCTTTTTTTCATGGTTAATCCTCCATCCCCTCTATAATAAGAACACGACGCAAGTAAAGGCTTTATGGCGCGAAAGCGGTAAGTACAAGGCTTCGCGCCTCATCAGGGTTAATCTATTATACGATTTTTCCCGGAAATTGCAAGTAGTTTGACGCCGGTTTTTTTGGGCAATCTTTGAACCGGGAAATCTAAAAGCCGCCTAACTCGGCCGGTCTTTCCGCCAGGGCGGATTCTTTTGTGCCTGGCAGATGTCCAGATATGCTTTGTGCCTGGCAGATGTCCAGATCTGCTGGTGATTCACTTTTAAGCGGCGCAGGGGTATTGACATTCTTCCGTAGGGGCGAACCCGCGCGTTCGCCCCTTGTTGAATTCACCCTCCGTACGAAACGGCCAAGATTGCGGCGGGTCTCGCTCCGACTGTCGTCGGACCTAGGACCCGCCGCAACTAAAACGAGATATGTCGCTCCGACTGTCGTTGGACTTAAGACCCGCCGCAACTAAAACGAGAGACGTCGCTCTAACGGTCGTCGGACCTAAGACCCGCCGCAACTAAAACGAGAGACATCGCTCCGACTGTCGTTGGACTTAAGACCCTCCGCAACCGTTCGGTGGTTGCGTCAGTTCTTAGGTTCGAATCCTTTCGAAGCGTGAACTGACGCCACGATCGGTGGCGTAGGTCAAAATCCCCCCGAGCGATCTGTGCATCGCGGGGCGCGAGTGGGGTTTTGACAATCTTCCGTAGGGGCGAACCCGCGCGTTCGCCTATTGTTGAATTCATCCTCCGTACTAAACGGGGAAGATTGCGGCGGGTCTCGTTCCGACTGTCGTCGGACCTAAGACCCGCCGCAACAAAAACGAGAGATGTCGCTACGACTGTCGTCGGACTTAAGACCCGCCGCAACAAAAACGAGAGATGTCGCTACGACTGTCGTTGGACTTAAGACCCTCCGCAACCGTTCGGTGGTTGCGTCAGTTCTTAGGTTCGAATCCTTTCGAAGCGTGAACTGACTCGACAATCGGTGGCGTAGGTCAAAATCCCCCCGAGCCTCATGTCCATAGCAAAGCGCGAGCGGGGGTTTTGACATTCTTCCGCAGGGGTGAACCCGCGCGTTCGCCCATTGCTGAATTCATCCTCCGCACGAAACGGCCACGATTGCGGCGGGTCTCGCTCCGACTGTCGTCGGATCTAAGACCCTCCGCAACCGTACGCTCGTTGCGTCAATTGTTAGGTTCTAAAGTTTTGGGAAATCGCTCTTCTGATATCTGCCGGGAAACGAAAAGCCGCCCGCGGCAGGCGGACGGCTTCTATCTATAATAAAGCAGGTGGGCGGATGGATTTTTCAGTTCTGCCCTGATTCTATGCCATACTTCTTTATCTTATCAAACAACGTCGTGTAATCAATCTTGAGAATCTCGGCGCATTTCCGTTTGTTGCCGCGCACCTGCGACAGAATCCGGACAATCGCCGCTTTCTCCGCCTGCATCTGGGCATGGGCGCCGATCTCTTTCAACCCGGCTCCTTCCCGCAGACGAATCTCGCCGGTGGAGGGGAGACGAATCGCCAGATGGTCGGGCGTTATCTTTTTCCCCTCGGCCAAGATTATCGCCCGCTCGATAGTGTTCTCCAACTCCCGCACGTTGCCGGGCCAGTGGTATTTTTCCAGAAGCGTCTGCGCTTCCTTCGAAAGCGACTTGACCGGCTTTTTCATATCCCGGCAATATTTGCTGATAAAATACTCCGCCAGAGGATGAATATCATCGGGCCGCTCCCGCAGCGGCGGAATCGTTATCGGGAAAACCGAGAGACGATAAAAGAGGTCCTCCCGGAACTGCTTTTTCTTTATCAGTTCATTCAAGTCCATATTGGTGGCGGCTATGACCCGGACATTGACGGTAATAACTTTGGTTCCGCCCAGACGCTCGAAAGTTTTCTGTTGAAGCACCCTCAGAAGTTTCGCCTGAAGCGCAATATCCATATCGCCAATCTCATCCAGAAAGATAGTTCCCCCTTCGGCAATCTCAAATTTCCCCATCTTGCGC
>JBFMEF010000166.1 GCA_040753495.1 Candidatus Zixiibacteriota bacterium | reverse complement strand
GTCTCGATAATTACCTCATGAGCGCCGATGCCGTTCATGCGGTCATAAATACCAAGCGGCTCGCGATTGAGCGCCCCCTCGATACGGAGCGCCGGATACTTGTTGGAGATAACGCGCAAAAACCATCCCGGCTTATTCGGCTGCGAACCGCTTTCCCGATACGCGAGAACCTCCGGCGGAGTGCTGGTTTCGTTTCCCGGACAGAACGGGCACATCTTCGGCTCCTCATGTTTCGGCATGGTGCCAAAGCTGGTGGGTCGCTTCCCCCGGTCGGTAGATATAATTACCCATCTGCCAATAATCGGGTCTTTGCGCAGTTCAGGCATAGCTGCTCCTCATCTTTTCCGGTTTTCTCTCCTCGGCTCAAACATCTGCGACTCGCAAACTAACGTCTCTCCCGCTAATATTATTCAATCTATCGACAATCCCGGCTTTTTGCTGAGCGGTTCCGACTTTGCTTGCGGAACTTTCAGCCTGTCGCGAGAGACCTCTTCCAGTCTCTTCCGCAGCGCCGCCGTAAGCTTCTTCTCTCTCCGGGCCATTGTCCTTTCAATAGTATCCAGAGCCTTCGCCATAGAGTATTCCATCTTATGACGCATCGAATACCAGGTAAAATCGGGAATCTCCTTATCCACAACCAGGCTGTCCGATACCAGATTGCAGGATATCCCGATATTAATACCGGTATTTAGAAGAGTCCCGATGGCGGTCTTGGTAAAATCTCCAATAAAGGAACCGACTTTGAGACTGCCGGTGTCGACTTCTTTTCCGTTGACGGCGACCTTGACCGGCGTATAGTTGTTCTTCAGGTCGGAATTAGTTGTCATGGCGCCGAAATTGACCCATTCACCGACATAACTGTGTCCCAGGAATCCGGCATGATACTTATTGGTGTATCCTTGAATAATCGTCTCTTCAACTTCTCCTCCAACCCGGCAGACCGCTCCGATGGAGCAGCCAGAAATCTTCCCTCCCGTGACCATGCTTCCTTTTCCAATATAGCAAGGTCCCACAATATACGATAGCGGCTCAACCTTGACCTCCGACCCCAAGAATACGGGACCCGCAGAGGCATCAATAACAGTCGTCGGCGAAAGGTGGAGACTTGGCGCCAGGTAAATCTGCTCGGGCCGTATGAAATGCACCCCGGGGAAATGGCGCTGAATACTGCCATCCTTGACCGCCGCCACCAGACTCTCGATATCATTGTTAATCTGCTTTCTTAAGAATTCGAAGTCGGTCGCTATCTCGGCATCAATTGCTCCCACCATATCCCAGAGATAATGATAGAGCGGCAGTTCCAGTTCCAGAGTTTCCGAGCGGCGTCGTACCCTGGCTACAAAATCGCCCAATTCGCCATTTTTCAGGTCGGTCGCTTCCTCTGCGGTCAATCCATCGACCACCTTTACGGCGGCAATGGCGCCGCTGGAGAGCAGAATCGCGTTGCGATTTGCTTTGTTGAGTGCCGAGGCAAATTCGGCGTTTACGCGCAGTCGCCCGTTAATCAGAAGCAACTGGTCGCCGCTATGCCCGGTGAATTCATTTACCGGAACTTCCACCTGTTCGGCGACCAGTTCGCCCAACTCCGGTCGGCAGAAAAGAGAAGGGCGATAATCCGGGAAGGAGTCGCGAATCTGCTCGAAAATATTCCTTATACCGGGCCTGAGAAAGAAGACCGGCCTGATATGGGTCAGGGGATAAAATGACCGGTAAGCCTCATCTTCAAAAACTATCAGTCTCTTTTCCATACAACCTTCCCGAATTGGATTTTTCAGACATTATCGGCCGAGGCCGGGGAGAACTGTCGGGCAAGAAGCAGTATCAGCAACGGTAAGCCGATTAGATAGCATGCCGCCAGCTGGCCGACACCAATCATCAAAACAACCGTAAAATATGGCATTTTGAATATCTCGGCAAGATAAAGCGCCACACCGAAGGCGTTGATTATAACCGGCGGCAGAGGGGCAATCATAACCGCAAATGGCCTTGGTTTCAATTTAGAGGCGTACTTGGTCAAGAGTCCGGCAAGGAGTGTCAGCAAGGAGCCGAAAATGATATCTTGAACCCCATTACCGCCATAGATATTAGCCACCAGGCAGCCGGCGAAAAGCCCATAGGGCGCCAAAGGGAATAGGAATGGCAACACTGTAAGCGCTTCAGCTACTCGTATCTGATAAACTCCAAAGCTGATTGGAGCAAAGACGATGCTCAGTACGGCATAAAGGGCAGCAATTATTCCGGCATAGGCAATATCTCGCGCACCCCATTTAGTCATAAAGGCTTAAAAAATCAGGTTGACTGCAATTGTCAAGCGAAAACTACCTAATTTATTGCCTTTTTTGGCTTTGCAGAAGACTAATGACACCCTGCCGGGTGTCAAATCAGAGCATCGCCCATCCCATTTTATACTTTTCTGGCGCGAATAATCTTGATGTTTGCCACTTCCTCAAGGGGAACACGAATGGTCTCAGCTAAATTGCCATCACTGAAGCAGAAAACCCACTTCCGCCCCTCAATCTCCAGCGAATGCGGTTGAAGCCCCGCCTGTATATGGTCGCCATTAGTAAGTCTCAGCTCGATTTCATTCCGGCTGAACAAGGCTCGAAAAAACTCGCCGATGAGAGCATCCTCTCGGTCGGTAAATCTTTTTGAGTTTCTCTTTGACGTCAAAACTGACGAACCTAAACCTTTTTTTTCTTTAGACCGGGTCTTCTCCGGTAACGCCGATATTATTTTCACCTCGATATTTCTCAATTTCGATTTTAGAAAGGATGAACGATTGAGAAAATTATGGCTCAGACAATACCCCAAAATCTCCTGTTCCTCATCGCTAAAGTTTAGCGCTGGAAGCGATATTTCTCGTGTCAGCCGGTACCCATCATCATAATAGATCGGAATATTCAGGCTGGATAAGGACAAGAGGTCTCGATAAATAGTCCTCTTGGAAACTTCACACTCTCGCGCTAACTCTTCGAGCGTCACCCTCTTGCGCACTCGAAACAGATTGACAATGAATAAAAGCCGTTCCGACTTCGTCATAAATTCCAACTCCCCTTTATGATTTGTCGCGACTAATTTATAATATGCCCCTGACAGATCCTGTCAGTCTAATTTCACCTACTGGTAATTTTTTAAGATTTCTGACGCCCGCCTCATGATTTCTTGACGAAGCGACAGCGGCTTTATAACTACCGCTTCTCCCCCGAAGCCTGCCAGCCATCGTCCAATCTCCTCGATACCCCGAACGGTAACTTCATACTTGACCCGACCATCATCCAGCGGGGTTACTTTTTCGCGGGGGTGATGTTTCCCCAGCGCCACTACCCGCGCCGCTTTGCCGCTAAAAATGACTTCCACTTCGACCGGCTCTCCGCTAAAAACACCCCAACTATTTTCGAAATACTTGACCGGGTCGATATCCTGACGAGGTTTGAACCGTCGGTCGGTCAATGTTGCATTGACTATCCGGTCGGTCCGGAATGTCCGCCATTCCTGTCGCAGTAAGCAATAGGCGACAAAGTAGAAAGCCTTCTCGATGAATATAAGAAAATACGGCTCCACATCTCGGTCAATCATGCCGCTCTGAATAGAATTGTAACGAAGGCGAATTACCTGGTTGTTCTTGATACCGTTCTCGACCACGGCATAAACCTTTTCGGGAACAGATTCAAGCGAAACCGACTTTATCTCAATCTTGGTTGTCGGCGTTGACAATTTCTTCTCCTTAACCACGCTCGGAGATAAGCATGCTTCGATTTTGGAGCGAATTGACTTGATTAATTTGCGACTGTGTCCGCTTTTAAACAGAGGCGATGACTCCAGAACTGTCTTCAGGGTGAGGTACTCGTCCAGATTAAAATTCAGAGTCGGCAGGAAATTCTCTGAGGCGAATTTGTACCCGTTGTCATAATAAATTGGAATATGGGCTTCAGACAGGGCGATTATATCGCGATAAATTGTCCGCTCGGTGACTTCACATTCGCGAGCAATAGCGGCGGCATTGAGATTGCGCCGTGAGCGAAGAAGATTCAAAAGAAAGAGTAAGCGGTCGTATTTTGCCATTCCCATATTTTCATTTTAATCAAGGCAATCATCTATGTCAATTTAGAAATTTTATCCCCAAGTGTGGGGAGATTCCCATAATATTAGCTCCGCCGGTCACCGACCAGTCGATGTAATTGTTGGCACGACAATAAGTTACACAGAAGTCGACATCCGGCATCATCTTTGCGCAATTCATAGCAGAAACTATGAACTCTTAGACTTTGGGGGAGATATGGAAGAGACCGTTGCTCTGCCAAGACGAAGACCGCGCAAATCAACCTTCTGGGAATCGCCCGTCTTCATTTACGGTTTGAAAATATTTCTCGGATTTGTAGTCGTAATGGTGTTCCTGACCATTACCCAGTGCACTATCAAAAAGCCGGAATCACCCACCTGGACAACCAACGTGACGCTTCCGCTGGTCAACCGGACCTATCAGATGCCTGAAATCATCCGCAAGATTGACCAGCCGGGAATTACTATCGATTCGACCGGGTCTGTGGTGTACTCGGTGGAAATTCCTCTCGACACTATTTTGCTTGATGCTATTGTCATATCGCCGTCCGACCCGGCGCCGGTGGTGGTTCGTTTGAGCGATTATGTTTCGCTTCAACTGGGAGCAGTTCCGCCAACGTCGTTTGACATTAACCTTGATTTCCCGCCGGTTGACCGCTTCAGCTGGGCGACCATAAGCTCCGGCGGTTTTGACGTCGTCTTCGTGAATGATTTCGGCGTCCCCCTGGATACCATCATCGGAGATATTGTCGATGTCGTCAACAGCCGCGTTATTTCATCGGTTTCGTTTCCGGGCGGCTTAGCTGCCGGCGCCTCTGATACCGTCTTTGTCAATCTGGCGGGACAGACGGTATCCAATACGATTAGCATCAATCTCCACTGTTTCACACCCGGCGGAACGATGCTTTCGCTCGATGACAAGTCATTGAGCGCGGCATTGAGATACGGCAGCGGCATCACGGTCAGCGCCGCTTCGGGAATCATTGACCCCACCGACGCCGTATTCAACAATATCTATGCCGATATCGACCTGCCCAAGGGGTTTGATTCTATTCAGCTGGTCAATGCCGTTCTTACTCTTGAAATAGTCAATGCCGTAAATTTCCCCGGCTTTCTCAACATAGATATTACCGGCAGCAACAGCCAGGTTTTGAACTTGACCGGCAATGTTCTTCCGGGAAGCGCCACAACGCCGGTCAGCACAAATCTTATCAATAATGACCTGGCATCATTTCTGAATCCGATGCCGTCGGCGGTTACTGTCAATGGAGCGGCCACTCTCGGCGACGGCGTGACTGCCGGTATTGTAACCTCGAATGATTATATCGTCTCCCGCATCCGACTGGAATCACCACTGGAAGCGGTGATAGGCCAGTCCACGTTCACAGGCGATATCGATTCAGAAGAAATCGAGCAGGACGATATTGACCTCGCCACGGAGCATATTCTCAGAGCGCAGTTTTTGACCAGTATCGTCAACCATCTGCCGTTAGGTGTTAACATAGAAATTTTATTTAGCGGCGATTCAAACACAGTCTATACCAACCCGCAGCTCGTGCTGGGACCTTTCCAGGTTGCGCCGGGTGAAATCGGCCCTGACAATACTGTCCTCAATGAAGTGATTTCCGAGAACGCCGTCACTCTCGACAGTCTCGATGTTCAGATTCTCAAGAATCCTGTGCTCTATAGCGGACAGATAATAACGCTCCTGGGCAGCGGTGGCATTCCGGTGAAAATAGTCGGAAGCGATTATGTCACAGCTCGGGGGGTAATTCGGGTCGAATACCGCTTTGACGGCGACTTTTAGCAAATTACTGAACTCAGCATAGATACCAATCATGAGGTGCCATATGAGAAGGAAGATAATGCTTTTGACCCTTATATCGCTGATAGTCTGCCCGGTACTGGGGAATGCCTACGGATTGTCATCGGCTCGGGCGATGGCAATGGGCGGCGCCTTCACCGGTCTGGCGAAAGGGGTCTATGCCCCGCTTTACAATCCCGCCAATATCGGGCTGAGCGAGTACCGTCAGTTTGGGCTGGAAATTGCCGGGGTTGGCGCCGAGATTTCCAACAACAGCTTTACGCTCGATGACTACAACAATTACACCGGCGCCATCCTGACCGATGAAGACAAATCTATTATTCTTGGCAAAATACCTGACGAAGGTCTCAAGATAAAAGCCGATATCGAGGCAAGCGCCCTCTCCCTTTCACTCGGGCGTTTCGTAGTCTCCATCAATGGCTTTGCGGCGACCGAAACAAATCTCGGCAAGGATGCCCTGGAGCTGTTTCTGCAGGGCAACGGACTGAACGACACCTTCTCCCTTGACGGGATGTTTAGCGAGGCCGTTGCCTATGCCTCCG
>JBFMEF010000165.1 GCA_040753495.1 Candidatus Zixiibacteriota bacterium | reverse complement strand
ATGCCAGCAGGAGTATGAATACGGTCAGCGGATAGTAGATTAAGTATTCATAGAATCTGCTTCCGGCTTTGTTATTTATCTTTTCGCTCATCCAGGAATCTCTGCAATATTATTGCCGCGGCAATCCGGTCCACTCGTCCCTTATCCTGCCGGATTTTCTTGTGGAACAGATGAAGGGTCTGCTCCGCTTCGGCCGAGGAAAACCGCTCATCTATCTTATATACCGGACCCTGATAATATTTCCGGAGCCGCTGAATGAAATCGTCAACCATCAGACAGCGCTCCCCGAAATTGCCGCCATCTTCGGCTACCGGATATCCGACCACTACCCCGGCCACCTGCCATTTTGCAATATCTTCCGCAATCTCTCGGAGAGCCGCATTTAACGACTTTACCGCTATTGTCTTGTATGCCGAGGCAATCAGCCCGGTCGGGTCCGATTTCGCCAGCCCGATGCGCCGCTCGCCGTAATCAATCCCCAGGTAAACTTTCTCCGCCATAGAATGGAATCTATGTCCCCTGTTTCCCCATGTCAATTCATTTCCCCTGTGACTGCAGATGCTCCATTATCACATCCTTTGCTCCGGTATCCGCCTGCCTTGACTTGGCATCTCAAAAACTATATATTTCGCTGGCAGAGCGAAAGTGGCGGAATCTGGTAGACGCGCTGGACTTAGGATCCAGTCCTTTCCGGGTGGGGGTTCAAATCCCCCCTTTCGCATTAAATAGTTTATTGTAAGGAGAAAAGATTGAAATCGTCTATAAAGTCTGCGAAAGGGCTCTTGCGCGAGCTCGAAATCGAAGTGCCGGTGGACCTGGTTGATGCCGCTTTTGCCGAAGCCTACCACAAATATCGCAAGGATGCCCAGATCAAAGGGTTCCGCCCCGGCAAAGCCCCCCTTGCGGTCATCAAATCGAAATTCAATGACGATATCCGCGAGGATGTCTTAAGCGAACTGATAAAAAAGTCATACCCGCTGGCGGTCAAAGAGCAGAACCTTCATGTCGCCTCCTATCCGGCGCTGGGCGATTATACCCTCAACGAAGGGGAGCCGCTGCGATATGTCGCCCATGTCGAGGTGATGCCGGAAATCCTGAACGTGAAATATGACGGTCTCAAGTTGCCCGTAGATGAAATTCAGGTTTTTGATTCCGAAGTTGACGCGGTGGTTGATTACCTGAGAAAAAAGCATGCCGAAATTCGCCCGGTCTCCCGTCCGGCGCAAGCCAATGACATTCTTGTCGTCGACCTTGTCAAACTGGAGGACCCCTCCAATATTCTGAAGGGAAATGAATTCAAAGGGAATGAAATCGACCTCTCCAGCAGCCTAACCGTCAAGGAATTCCGGGATTCGATGGTGGGGCTCAATGCCGGTGAGGAAAAAGAGGTTACGGTCAATTATCCTCCGGACTATTCCGACGAGCGTTTTTCCGGAAAAACTCTTAAATATCGCTGTCTGGTCAAAGAGGTTCGCGAAAAAATCCTTCCGGAGCCGAATGACTCTTTCGCCAAGACGGTCGGCGGTGTCGAAACCATTCTGGAACTTCGCCTGAAAATCCGCGAAGACCTCAAGAAGCAGAAAGAGACCGAACAGGAAAAATGGAAGAAGAACGAACTAACCCGCCAGATGATTGACCTGAATCCTTTTGATGTTCCGGAAGCGATGGTGCAGAACTATCTGGATGGTATGGTTGAAGACTTTTCGAAGAATTACAAGAATTTTGACGAAAAGCAGGTGCGCGAGCAGTATCGTCCGGTGGCGGTTAACTCCATAAAGTGGCATCTCCTCAGCAGCCGTCTGGCGGAACTGGAAAAGATTGAAGTTTTGCCGATAGATACCGAAAATTGGATTAAGCGGTTCGCCGACAATTATCAGATGGATGTCGCCAGGGCGAAGGAGGTTCTTTCTAACTCGGGACGAATACAGGAGATACGAGATTCCATTCTGGAGGAGAAAATCTTAGAGTTTCTTCTTTCCAAAGTATCTTTTGTCTCGCTGGATACCTTTAAAGCTTCACTCGGCGGCGAGAGCCAACCGGCGGCAAGTTCACCTACGATAGCCGGCGATGAAGAGAACGAACTTTAGTTTCACGGAGGAATAAATGCTGATACCGATGGTAGTTGAGCAAACGGGCCGCGGCGAGCGGGCTTACGACATCTATTCTCGCCTCTTGAAAGACCGCATTATATTCATCGGCGCCCCCATCGATGACCATCTCGCAAATCTTGTCATCGCCCAGTTGCTCTTTCTGGAAGCCGAAGACCCTGAGAAGGATATTTTCATCTACATAAATTCTCCGGGCGGCTCGGTTACAGCCGGTCTCGCAATCTACGACACCATGCGTTTCATCAAACCGGATGTCGCCACCACCTGCATGGGTTTGGCGGCATCGATGGGCTCTTTCCTGCTCTGCGCCGGCACCAAAGGAAAAAGAGCGGCGCTGCCCAACGCCCGAATTATGATTCATCAGCCGATGGCCGGAACCCAGGGGCAGATTACCGATATCGAAATCATGACCAAGGAGTTCTCCCAGACCAAAAAACGTCTC
>JBFMEF010000164.1 GCA_040753495.1 Candidatus Zixiibacteriota bacterium | reverse complement strand
TGATGATTTCGGCCTGGGACAAGGAATGTTTCCTCAAGATGGGGCTGCGCACCGGAATAATCTCGACCCTGCAGCGCCCCGCGCCGATTCTGGTCAACGGATATCCCGGCGTCAGGATTGTCCAGGATGATATCATCAGTTATCAGATTTACCGCCGTCCCGATGGGCTGGAATGGGAGATTGTTCTTGCTTCCAAACCGGTCGGAAACCGGTTCGCCTTCCCGATTCAGACCGAAGGGCTGGATTTCTATTACCAGCCACCCTTGACCCCGGAAGAGATTGCCGAAGGATGTATCCGCCCCGACAGTGTGGTCGGCTCTTATGCCGTCTATCACTCCAGCAAGCGATGGAACCGGCGGAATGTCAATCCGGCGACCAAAGATACCACCTACGAATTCTACGGCACCGGCAAAGCCTTTCATATCTTCCGACCGGTGGCGCACGATGCCATAGGAATGACAACCTGGTGTGACTTAGAAATTACTAAAGATTCTCTCATAGTCACGGTGCCGACCGCGGCGCTCAATTTCGGGAAATATCCGATAACTATCGACCCGACCTTCGGGCAGACCACGGCCGGAGGCTCCGGCGACAATATGGGACTCTACCTTCGCGGGGATGGTCCCCATACCTCGCCCTCCGATGCCGGAGGGGCGACGGTGGACTCGATAATGTGGTATTGCTATAGCGTAACCAGCCCCCAGAACAACAATCTCATTGCCGGTATCTACACCGATGAAAGCCCCGACATCAATCCGAATTTGAGGGTTTCCTATCAAGCCAGCAGCGGCGATGCCGTCAATTTCAGCGGAGATGAGGGCGGCACCTGGATTAAGCATATAAATTTCACCGGCACGCTGTCGGCTTCGACCGCCTACCATTTTGTCTGGCTTACCGACACTAATGCTTCAACCGCTATTAAAATCGCTTACGACACTTACTCCGGTATTGAGAGAAACTCGACTGCCGGTTATCAATATGACCAGTTTCCGACTCTGCCGAGCGATGCGTCGGGATATACCTGGGTTTCCAACACCAGCCGGAGGGCTTCAGCGTACTGCGCCTACACTGTCTCCAGCGGCGGCGGCACTGTGGTCTCAAGAAGGAGACGAGCGATAATTCTGGGAGGAGATGATTAAGATGACGGAGAAAAATGTTATTGGCAAACTGACGGTGACCGGAATCAAGGAGATGTCGGACGCAGAGTATAAAAGACTTTTAGACTGGCTTGATAAGACTAAACGATTCTTGAGCCGGAGCCGCAAGGAGCTGGCCAATGATTTCCGCGCCCGCCTGTTGGGCAGAGAAGAGGGATAGAATGAAAAATCTGAAACGGTTTCTGCTGTTTGCTCTGGCCGTCTGGACCGGAACCTCAGTCCTGGTCAATGCCGGCTTCCTCGGCGTGAAGAAATCGACCGAGAGTATCGTTTTCCGACTGCAGAATCCGCTTGATTCGGCCGGAATTCCTGGCAAGCCGGACAGCGCCCATATCTTCACCTATGCCGACAACGCCGTAAGCAACGCCTATGCGGCGCGCTCGACTACCTATCCTTTCTCCGATATTTCGATTGACACCACCAAGAATTATGGCGACACCGCCTACTGGTTTGTCGATGCCATTGCCGATATCGATGGTCCTGGCGGGAATATCCAACTGGGAATAGATGTCGTATTGTGGTATAAGAAGCTGCCTACGCATACGTTTGCCACAGTGCAGGTTATTTCTGACTCGCTCAATGTGGCGGTCGATACCGCCAAGCAGGCTCGTATCGGCTGGGACAACGACCTGATTGCCGAAGCCAACCGGACGATTACGATTCCGAATGACGGCATCACCGGAGCCAAGATTGCCGACAATGCTATTGGCTCAACCGAACTGGCGGCGAATGCGATAACTTCGGCGGAGATAGCAGACGGGGCGATTACTTCCAGCAAATTCGGCACGGGAGCGATTACCTCCACGGTCATAGCGGACGATGCCATAACGGGCGCGAAGATTGCTCCGGCCAGTATCGGCTCCAGCGATTTCGTAACCGGAGCCATCGATGCCACGGTCATTGGAGCGGGAGCAATCGGAACCAGCGAAGCGCCGCTTCTGGCGAACCTCGATGCCACGGTCTCCAGCCGGTCGAGTTTCAATGCCGCCAGCGATTCGGTGACGGTGGATGTATCTAATTATCTCAGCACACTTTCCCAGCAGACACTTCAGCTGGGCTCGCTGAAGCTTAAACCAGTCGTTACTAACGATACTGGACTTGTCGTTTTTGCCAATGGCGGTGCGCCGGCGGCGGTTATCTATGGCACCAGCACCGGAACCAGCGGCGGATTGGTCATCAGGGCGGGTGGCTCAGGAAACGCGGCCGGTTTAACGGCGATTGGAAACGGCACCGGTTCCGGACTTTATGCGGTGGGCGGGGCGACCGGACACGGTGGAACCTTCCTCGGTGGAGCGACCAGCGGTTATGGGTTCACAGCCCAGGCTCAGGCGGGCAACTATGCCGGCGCTTATTTCCTGGGTGAAGGCTCCGGAGCGGGCGCAGTTATCTCTGGAGACCAGTCCAGCGGAACCGGCCACGGCTTAGATATCCAGGCGGGAGACGGCGGCGGGTATGGTCTGAATGTCTATTCGCCTAATAGGCACGGCGCGGTTATTACCGGTGGCGCGCTTAACGATACCGGGCTATATGTCACCGGAAGCACCGGCATTGCCACGAATCGGGTCGAAATCAAGGGTGACAACGGAAGTAATTACTCCCTCAGAGTTTATAATGGCACCGGCACAGCAGCGAGAATCGAAGCGGCTGGAGCGACCGGCGAGACCGCCTATCACGGCTTAGAGTTGCGCGGCTCCGGCGGTGGCGCCGGACTGAAAGCCCAGGGCGGCGCTGACGGCGAGGGGGGCTCGTTCCTCGGTGGAACATCCTCCGGCAAAGGAATGCAAATAGCAAATCAGGGCGGCACAGAGGAAGGACTTTATGTCTATTCCTTCGCCGATGACGGCGCTGAATTTGTCAGCGGAACCGGTTCCGGCGATTACCCGATTGTGGGGGATATTTATGGAAACCTCATCGGTTTCACCAAGAACTTCGCCGTTGATAATATCGTCCGGAACGGCCGCTTTGAATTTGATAGCGCTACCGCGGCTAATCCTCCTGACGAATGGACATATGGGATTAACACTGACAGCGTTCGCTCCACCACTGACGGCGTATTGGGGAAATGGAAACTCCGCTTTGCGGGACATATTTCTGGCAATACTACGGTCTATCAATATCTGCGTCTCAATCCGGGTCTTTATGTTTTAATGGCAAAAGGATTGGTGGAAGCCGTCGGTGATAGTTTGGCGGTCTGTATAGATGGCACCACCTTCAGCAATCACGGTTGGACCGACAGTCTTGTCATCACCGAACGCACCAGCGAGTATGTCTGGGTAGACACTTTTGAGGTAACCAGTTCGTTTCTTTACACCATCGGGGTCTGGTATCACGGTGCGGCGGTCGGGGACACCGCCGTCATTGACAATATCGTTCTGATTCCGGTCGGGGTTGTGGGTGGCTCGGCATCAATTACGGAATCTGATAAGGATGAAATTGCCCGAAAGGCGGCGGATAGTATTTGGAACGAGCCACGGACGGGGCATACGACTGCCGGAACATTCGGATATTATCTGGATGCCCAGATATCCGGTATCGCCACCGGCAGTTGCGCCGGTTCAGGGGATAAGTCTTGGACGATATTTGTCAAGGATACTACTGGTGGCGGCGAAGTCCTGAAATCGACCGCCACGGTTACCCTGCGGGATATGGGCGGCACCGAGAAGGGGATTCTCACCACCGATAATTACGGCAAGGCGACCTTTCTGCAATTTTCCGGAGATTACACCGTCTCTGTGATGTTCGCCGGCGTGAAAGTCAACCTCGACACGCTGACGCTTTCCGCTAATGGCCAGATTGACACGGTGAAGGTCGGCCATACCGTCCTGCCGGCGTCGGGTTCTCCGCTCCTGGCGACTCTCTTTCTCACCTACTACCAGGGCAGTTCGCCGGTCAAGGGAGCGGAGTTAATAGTTCGGAATGACAATGTCGCATTTGATACCACGCAGGGGACATTGATTGGGCCATTTTTCGATACCGACAACACCGACGCGCAGGGCACGGCTTCAGTCTTTGTCCCTAAAACATATATCTATAACGATTCCACTCTCGGCGTCTATGATGTGACTCTGAAGTATCGCGGGAAAATTATAGGGCATTGGCCCGGGTTTAGCATCCCCGACCAGGATACGGTGAGAATTTATGTTAGATGAGACTCCGAAGCCTCTCGATATCGCGCGTCTGACGGCGATCAGCTATATCGGGACACACTATCTCTGGGGTGGTGACGACCCGCTGGCGGGTTTTGATTGCTCCGGCTTCGTCATTGAGATTTTGCGTTCGGCCGGAAAACTTCCCCTTGACGGCGATTGGACGGCGGCCGGACTATTTGAGAAATTTCGCAAGAAAGAAGTTCTCGCGCCCTTCTCCGGCTGTCTGGTCTTCTATGCCGGGGTCAACGCCAGAATCTTTCATGTGGAATTCTGCCTTTCGGATAAGTTCTCCGTAGGGGCTTCCGGTGGCGACAGTACGACGGATGATATAGCAGATGCTATAAAGCAGAATGCTTATATAAAAATCCGCCCCATTCAGAGGGCGAATTTTCTGATGAAATTTGTCGACCCCTTCGCGGAGGATTGAGAATGCCGCTCTGGAGAAAATATCTCATTCAGAAGAGCATAGACATGGCGATTATGTTTGTAGGTCTGGCCGCCAACGGATTTCTGATATATGAGAGTTTCGACCGCGAAGGGCTGGATATTTATTTCATTCCGGCCGTACTCGGGGCGGCCGCGATAATCTACGCTATCAAATGGAGATGGAAGGCATTTTAACCGGAAGGAGGTGATCCTTTTTGCCGTCAGTAAGCAAAGCGCAGCGCCGCAAGATGGCCGTGCTGCATGAAAAGGGAGAGATTTCCGACAAGCAGTGGGAGCATATGAAGAAGCTCAAGGCGGGCGCTCCAGAGCGGAAATCAGCCAAGAAGAAATAGAAAGGAGCGAACAATCTATGGATGGATTTTCCAAGGTCTGGCAGTTGGTGGTTCTTATCGCCACCGCCCTGCTGGCCATTCTCTCAAAGTATGTGCCCGGGATACCCAGCGAAGCCTTTCTGGGGCTGCTCACCTGGGTAGGCGCCTCGATGATAGGGCAGATAATTGGACCGCCTGGCGGAAAGCCGGCCTATCAGACGACCGAGTTCTGGCTGGCGATAGGCATCGGCGCTCTTAAAGGGGCCTTTCCTGATTTACCGGAGGAATCGATATATGCCATTCTGACATATGTCGGGCTTCGTCCCATTGTCAAAGGGGCGGCCGGATTCAGTCTTGGCGCCGGAAAGGTAGGTAAGCCCAGTGTCTCGGATTCTCAATGAGCATGGCGAGCCGATTATCCCGCAATTTGAGTTCAGGCCGGTCAGAAAGAAGCCGGTGGAAGTGGCGGCGGCCGGACCGGTTGAATCGGTTCTCTATGTTGAGACGCTGGAGGGCCTTCTTCGCGCCGAGCCGGGTGATATGATAATCAGGGGCATAGCCGGGGAGCTTTACCCCTGCAAGCCGGAAATTTTCAAGCAAACCTACGAGGAGGTGACAGAGTGAAATCGCTTTTCAGGCTGACTCTTATAGCGCTGTTTGTTTTTATTGTTTCAGGTGAAACTTTTGCCTTCGCATACAAGGTCACCGATGAGACGACCGCTTCTTTCATAACTGGCGTTCGCTGGGACGAAGGGAAGATAGCGGTTACGATTGGTTCTACCATTCCGGTCAGCGGGAATGTTTACGCCATAACCTACGGCGATGCCGGAACGGGCGGAACCCTGGGGACAGAGTTTTGCTATCTGTTTCATCCGCTGCCGAGTAAACCGTTTTATATTGGACCCCTCGCCGGACCGGGACTCCAGAGTAACGGCGGACAGGGAGACGCCATCAATTATCTTACCGGCGCAGCTGGAGTAGTCGCGGCATACGGCGGAAAATGGGGAGGCTGGGGTGCGGCCAAATACAAGTTCAAATTGGAAGAGAACCAGTTTTTGAATAACTGGCTTCTCGGCTGTGGACTTTTCATCAAGATTGAGTGAGATGCCGGCGCATTAGCCAAACTTTTTCCCCTTGTCTGATTAAGTTATTGCGGGTCATCGGCGGATGACGGATTCAAATCCCCCCTTCCGCAGAAGAATGACCCGCAGTTTCAAAATCTGCGGGTCTTATTTTTGTCTGAATTTCCGCTTTGAAAAGCCGATTCCTTATCTATATTATGTCAAGAAATTTCACGCCTTTCAGGAGCACCGCATGAGTTCTCGCTGCTTAATCGCCTCCCTTTTAGTCCTTTTTGCTGTCGGCTGGAGTGATGTCTCCGCCGTCGATATGCCCAATATGCAGGTCCGTATCTATATCGATACCAAGGCGCAATACCTGCAACTTCGTTCGCTTCATCTGGACCAGGTCTGGGAAGAGAAAAACTACATTGAAATCCTGACCGATTCCACCGAACTGGCGCAACTCCAGGCGCTCGGTTACCGGACGGAGGTGGTAATCGCCGACTTTGAGGCATTCGGCCTGGCGCGACTCGCCGCTAAAGATATGGGCGGTTACAAGACTCTTAGCGAAATAAATGATTATATCGACCTGCTGATTATATTCTACCCGGAACTGGTTTCTGAAAAGGTCAGCATTGGTCAGACCATCGAGGGACGCCCCACCTGGGCCGTGAAAATCTCCGACAATCCCAATGTCGATGAAGATGAAATAGAGATTTTATATACCGCCGCCATTCATGCCCGCGAAGTAATAACGCCGGAAGTTCTCTTCTATTATATGGATTTTCTTCTGGGTAATTACGGTGTCGACCCGCAGGTCACGTATCTGGTGGACAATCGTGAAATGTGGTTCGTACCGGTGGTCAATCCCGATGGCTATTACCATAACGAGGTCATCGCCCCCTCCGGGCAAGGATTATGGCGCAAAAATCGTCGCGACAACGGCGATGGCTCCTTCGGCGTTGATTTGAATCGCAATTTCGGTCACGCCTGGGGATATGACGATATCGGCTCCTCTCCGGATGGCAGTCAAAACACCTATCGCGGCACGGGACCTTTCTCGGAGCCGGAAACGCAAAATATCCGCGATTTTATCATCGCGCACAATTTCCTGATTACGGTCTATTATCATTCCTACTCCAATCTGGTTCTCTGGCCCTGGGGCTATGTTCGTTCCGTTACGCCCGACAACGACATTTTTGCCCAGATGGGAGACTCCATCGCCGCCTATAACAGTTACGACCCGGGACCGTCCTGGTCGCTCTACCTCGTCAACGGTGATAGCGACGACTGGGGGTACGCCGAGCAGACCGCGAAAAACAAAAACTTTGCCATCACCTTGGAAGTGGGCAGCTATAGCGACAATTTCTGGCCCCCCTTAAATCGGGTGGCGGCGCTCGTCTCAGAGAATCTTCAACCAAATCTCTTCATCGCCCGCGTGGCTGAGAGAGTTTATCAATTGAGAGCTCCGCAAGCCCCCACATTGTTGCTAGCTGATTCTGTCGATGCCGCCAGTTATTCTGTCGATTGGAGCCACCATGACACCTTGAATCCGGCGGTACAATATGAACTGATGGAACTTCAGAATAAAGGTCGGGTCATTGATTCCGCCAAAAACTGGAACAACTGGCTCAACAACGGCTTTGTCTTCTCCAGCACGCGCTATCACTCCAGCAACTCCAGTTATTATTCAGGCGCTCAGAGCAGCAGCGTCAAGTATTTCACGGCGCAAAATCCTATCTTGGTGCTCCCCAATGACACCCTCCGCTTCTGGACTTTTTATGATATCGAAACCGATTTCGATTACGGGTATGTCGAGGTCTCGCTCGATGGCATTTCTTTTCAGCCTATACCGGGCAACATCACCACCACCAATGATCCTAATGGCAACAACCGCGGTCACGGTATCACCGGAGCCTCGGTCGGCTGGATAGAGGCGAGTTTTGACCTGTCGGCATTTGCCGGCAACAACATATTCCTTCGTTTTACTTACGAAACCGACGCCTATGTGCTGGAAGAGGGAATGTACATAGAT